>CALJYC010000166.1 GCA_937984275.1 uncultured bacterium
AGGAAACGACTCGCCAAAATGGCGCTGACACGCGACGATCACCTCGCCGGTGTCGCCATCGAAGGGCACGTCCTCGAAGCGCACCAGCGACGCACCCGCTGGGGTGCTCAGTTCGAGGTTCACGGAGTCGGCACGCGCCAGCTCGGACCCTTGCAGTCGGTGGATGAGCAGGCCTGGACCGTCGGGGAAGCTCGCCGCCACCGAACCCCAAGTGCTCGCATGCATGCACGGCGCTTCGTACCGTGGCGACGGCTCCGCACTGCTCCACCGTCTCGGCGCCGCGCTCAACGCGAACTGACACTGATTCTGTGCTTAGGCGGCTTTGCGGGCCGCTTTGGTCGGCGTGCGCAGCTGCGCGGTGATGGCCTCACGGAGCTTATCGTCTTTTTCGAGCTCCGCGCGGGTGTTCTCGCGACCTTGGGCGATGTTCTTCCCCCCGAATCGATAATACGAGCCGCTCTTCTCGACAGCATCGGCTTCGACCGCGCGGTCGAGGAGGTCGCCGACCGCGTCGATGCCCTTGCCGTAGCGGATGTCGAACTCGGCCTTTCGGAATGGAGGCGCGAGTTTGTTCTTCACGACCTTGACGCGGGTGCGATTCCCGAGGACCTCGTCGCCTTGCTTGACTGCGCCGATGCGGCGGATGTCGAGGCGAACCGAGGCGTAGTACTTGAGCGCGTGGCCGCCGGTGGTCGTTTCAGGGGAGCCGAAGATCACGCCGATCTTCATGCGGAGCTGGTTGATGAACACGATCGTCGTGCCCGTGCGATGCGCGGCTCCTGCGAGCTTGCGAAGCGCTTGGCTCATCAGCCGCGCCTGGAGCCCCATGTGGGAGTCGCCCATATCCCCCTCGAGCTCGGCTTTCGGCACCAGGGCGGCGACGGAGTCGATCACGACGAGATCCACCACCCCGCTTCGCACCAGGATCTCGGCGATGTCGAGCGCCTGCTCGCCGCTGTCCGGTTGGCTCACCAAAAGCTCCTTGGGCTGCACACCGAGGTTCTTGGCGTAGTAGATGTCGAGTGCGTGTTCGGCGTCGATAAACGCCGCGACGCCGCCCATCGCCTGGCATTGCGCGATCGCGTGCAGGGTGAGAGTCGTCTTGCCGCTGGACTCGGGGCCGAACACTTCGACCACTCGGCCCTTGGGATAGCCGCCGCAGCCGAGCGCCTCGTCGAGCGAGGGGCTGCCCGTGGGAATGCACGGCACCCGTTCCGCCTTGCCGTCGCCGAGACGCATCATGGCGCCCTTGCCAAACTGTTTTTCGACGGTCTGCAGGAGTGCGTCGACGGCCTTGAGTGGTTGTTTCATGTGCTGTTGCTCCTCTGTCTTATCGGTCGGTTGATGTTGGTGCTCCACTGAGCTTCAAGCCGGTTCGCGATCCAAGACGCGGTACTGCAACGCCTCCGCGGTGTGGGCGGGGAGAACCTGGCTTGATTCATCGAGGGCGGCGATGGTGTGCGCGACCCGAAGCGCTTTCATGTACGCCCGGGCGCTCATCTTCAGGCGCTCGACGCCGAGCTCGAGCAGAGTCAGCGCTTCTTGCGCGACGTTACTGGTTAGTGATTCGAGGCTCGTTCGCGTGCCCGACGACATCAGGCGTGCCCGCGCCTCTTCGACCCGGCGTTGCACGGCTTTCGATGGCTCGCCCGGCGTTGCTTTGCGCATGATTCGCGCGCTGACCCTCGGGACCGCCACTTGAAGGTCGAAGCGGTCGAGAAGTGGGCCCGAGACTCGGCCACGGTACCGCGCGATCTGTAGCTCCCCGCATCGACAGAACCGGGTTGGGTCCCCGTGGTAGCCGCATGGGCAGGGGTTCATCGCGGCGATGACCATCGGCTCGGCAGGAAGACGCACGCGTTGGCGCGCTCTCGAGATCACAACCTCGCCTTCTTCCATGGTGGTGCGCAGCGTTTCGATCGCATCCCGGCGGAACTCCGGCAGCTCGTCGAGAAACAGAACGCCTCGGTGGGCCAAGGTCAGCTCTCCCGCGCGGATCGGCTCGCCGCCGCCCACGATGGCAGCGGCGCTGGCCGTATGGTGAGGGGCGCGGAACGGCCGTTGCCGCCCGATCAAAATCCGCGATGACCGAAGGCCCGCGGAGCTCGCAATCGTCGCGATTTCGAGGGCCTCTTCGGCAGAAGGCGGTGGCAGGATCGAGGGGAGGGCGCGCGCAAGCATCGTCTTCCCTGCGCCCGGGCTGCCGATGAGCAGCATGTGGTGGCCGCCCGCCGCCGCGATTTCGAGCGCGCGGCGGGCGGCCTCCTGTCCTCGAATCGCGCCAAGGTCGCGCTCCGGCGCCCCGGCCGGATTCTCGCCGAGCGCTGCCGCTTCTCCGGTCACGTCGGGGAGCGGCGCATCTCCGCTCAACCAACGAACGACTGCGCCGACGTGCGGCGCGCTGTGCACCGACACCCCCTCGACGAGCATGGCTTCCTGGCGGTTCCCTTCCGGGATGATCGCGTTTCGAAGCCCCGCCTCGCGCGCACTTCGCAGCAAGGCGAGCACTCCTCGCACCGGCCGCAGCTCCCCCGACAGCGACAGCTCCCCGATCAACAGTGTGCTCGACAACTGACCGGCCGAAACACCCTCGCATGCCGCCAGAACCGCTGCCGCGATCGCGAGGTCGAGGCCGGCGCCTGTTTTCGGGAGATCTCCCGGCGCGAGGTTCAACACCAGGTGCCGTGGCGGAAACGCGAACCCGATCGACGACAATGCGGCCCGCACTCGAATACGGCTCTCCCGA
>CALJYC010000167.1 GCA_937984275.1 uncultured bacterium
CCGATATCATCTTGCCCCCTGTCGGGCCGTTCGAAAAAGGCCACTACGACCTCTTCTATCAAACGTACAACACCATCAACTGGACCGCGTACAACCCTCCGCTGTTCGAGCCCGAGGCGCCTGGCTACACCGACTTCGAGATCATTGGAGAGGTGCTGAAGCGCCTCGTCATCAAGCGCACGCGCAATCCGTTCAAGAAGCTCTTTGCAAACGTTGTTGGTGGCATCGTCCGCAGATGGGTGACGCTCGAACGGATCCTCGATCTTGGCCTTCGCTTCGGCCCCTATGGAGCAGGCCTCAACCCTTTCAACAAGGAAGGGCTGACCCTGAAGAAGCTGAAGGAGAACCCGCACGGGGTCTTCATCGGCGAGCACAAGCGATGCCTGCCCGAGCGGCTCTTCAACAAGGACAAGAAGATCCATCTCGTGCCCGAGGTGATCGTTGCCGACATTCCGCGTCTCAAACAGCGGTGGTTCAGTGATAAGGCCGATGCGCCTTCCGAGTTCGACATGGTCATCGTAGGGCGGTTGCAGAGGCGGACCCTTGGCTGGATGCACAACAGTCAGCGCCTCGTAAAGGGGAAGGACACCTGCACGCTGTACATTCACCCCGGCGACGCCAGTCCGCGCGGCATCGAGGACGGGAGCGTAGTGTCGGTCAGCTCCGCGGCGGGCTCGATTCAGCTCCCAGCCGAGATCACCGACAGTGTGATGCCGGGCGTCGTGTGTATGCCCCCGCTCTGGGGACACAACCGCGCGGGCACGCGCCGCGCCGTCGCCAACGCTCACCCGGGTGCGAGCATGAACGACATCACGAACCAAAAAGTGATCGACCAACTCACCGGGAACGCCGTCGTCCACGGCGTTCCCGTCAAAGTCGAAGCCACGCAACAGCAGACAGCATCGGCGCTTGTCGCGACGTGAACTAGCCCGCGATCCCTTTCTTGCAAGTGGTAGGACAACCTTCCACCATCTGAACCATGGCAAGCAAGAGCAGCTCTCGTCGTTGGATCTTACTCGGACTCGTCGCGCTGGGCGTCGTCGTAGCGGCCACCTTGCCTCGGAGCGGTTCGGACAAGGCAGAGGAACCGGTCCCGGAGCCAGCTGAGGTCCGTGAGGCTGTCCCAGCTCAGGCTGGGGAGCAGGGTCAAGAGCCCGATGGCGGAATGGCTTCGCGGCGCGTCGTCGAAGGCTGTGACCCCATCGGCGAGTCGCTGAAATACGAAGAATTCGTCGGCAAACGCGCTCTGGCAATCTTGAGTTGGAATGGGATGTCGGAGAAGGCAGCGAACCTCGAGATCCCGGTCCAGGTCGTCGGGATCGAGGACGGCGCAGTCGGCGTGCGATTCATGCAGATTCCCATGAGATCACAGTACATCGGCATTTGGCTCGGGAGCGAGCACATCAAGGCTGGAGAAAAAGACGTGTTCCTGCTCGACCCCTGCTCCGCGACGATCATCGAATGGACCGCAATGGAGCGTGCTGGCGCGACCGACGACGAGGACCTCGATGAGGACGGACTCCTCGAGGACGAGGTCCTCGACAACGAGTAGTAGCTGTCAGCCCTCGTACTCGACCGCGATCCCACACATGGTCTAAGTTTGCGAGTTGAATGAGCGTGATTACCAGAAGACGTACTTGCTGCGCGCGAAGTCCTGACGAACCTCGAGTTGCTCTGCTCGGTCGCTCGGGGAGAACGGGGTTGCAGCGCCAAAGCTCTGCAAGAACGGGGCGACCTGATTGACGGGCATCGGCGGGAACGCCACTGGGAGCATGCAGCTGAAGCCGACCACGTTGGGGAACTCTGATGCGGGAACGCTCTGAAGCCGGGCCGCGAGAAGCCCTTGGCTCAGCTCGGCGGTGTCGATCCAGTTCTGGACGCCGGGGTCCTGCTTCGAAACGACCATGTAGTAAGCCGTCTGGACGCCACAGTCAGGGCCGCCCCTGGACGTGATCAGCTGCTGGGCGGGATGCGGCGTTGGAAACGCCCCCTTCTCCGACTGACAGGTGCCGTCGAGACCCCAGCTCTGGCTGACGTTTCGGTTGGCCCAATCGGCGGAGGAGCCCCAGAAGTTCGAAAGCTGCAGGCCGTAGTAAGCGGCCACGTCTTCATCCGGGAATCGAACGATCATCGCCTCGTCGTCTTCGAGCTCGAACCACATCAGCATGTTGAGCTGTGTCGTGATGCCAAGACCGCCGGTGGGCCGCCACGGGGTTGCGGTGTTGACCGGAATGTTGTTTCGGATGGTGTCGACAAAGGCTGGCCAGAAAGGGCCCTGCACGTCGAGGATCGCCTTACCATCCAGGATCTGCTCGGTCATGATGGCCGGATCGAGGGGACCGGAGGGTACGCCTCGACTGCCCTCTCGCTCGATGTGAATCTCGCCGGGCTCTTCGTCGGACCAGTTGCACGCACTCTGACGTCGGGCGATTTGGATCTGCTCGGAGTCGAACAGCTCGAGCCAGTTGTCCCAAGAAGGATCGCGCTGGTCCGGGCAGCTCGCGTACGCTTCGAAAGAGCCGTCCGGGTTGATCACCATGTGCTCGTCTTCGAGCGTCGGGCCACCGCCGGTGCCCGAGGCCGTGTCGAACGTCGTGAGAATGAAGTCGACCGTGTTGCTGCGGTTTCCAAAGATGCGCCAGACGCCTTCGCAGCCGGAGTTGTTGATGACGGTACCCATGTATTGAGTGTCAGGGTTGTCGACACCGATTCGCGTATCCGGATCATCGAAGCCCGCGAATCGCGGATAGCCTCGCCTCCCGCTTCCGCTTGCCGTGAGCTGACTGCGGTTCGTGCTGTTGAGGAAGCTTGTGATCAAGTCGTACGCGCCGACCGCATGGGCGTCGTCCAAGCCGAACGTTTCCGCCGACAGGAACTCCTTCTGCATGTTCTTGACGGACTTCATGTAGTCCTGGAAAGCCTTGTTCATGGCTTTGATGTCGGGGTCGGGGCTGCCGAGACCACTGCCGTTTGCAGAGGCGTCTCCTGGCGTGCCGGACGCGGCGATCGCGAAGCAGGTGGCGACGATTGCGAGAGCTCCGGCGACCGTCTTGATGATGCGTCGATTAAAATATTGGCGGGGTTTGGGGGTTGGTTCTGACATGAGGGGTTCTCCGTTGAGCTTGGTGGGGTGTCGAGAGGGCTTTCAGTTGCTAGGGGTGAGCGAACTGCTCGATTGACACAAGAGGCAACTTATGTCTCATGTTTTAGTCGCGAACGCAAGATACAAATTACAGAAATTGTGTCTATCTGAGTTTATGAATTATTTCAGATGGTTAGATGTTGCTCGCTAGGAGATTGGGTCGCCGAATCGGGGCTCTTCCCGGAGATGATCCCCGCAAGATCTCGGGCGGTCTCTTGTGGTGTCTCGCTGACCTCGGCTGGCGGAGGTTGTGCACGGGGAAACACCTACTTCAGTACTGAATGCTGACAGCAAAGGAAAACCAATAGGTCAAGACTCGGTAGTCGCCGGCGCACCCGGTGCGTACGACCTGATCCCGCGAGCACAGGTCAACGATCTGATCGGTTCCGGGGACCAATGCGGGCGAGGCGTTGGTCGCGAGCTCGTCGCTGATATTGCCTCCGCCAAAGGCAAACGAGCCAGCCAAATCGAGCATGTACTTGTCTTTGACGTCCGGGTTGTTGCGGTCCTTCCAGTAGAAGCCAAGGCCAGTGCTGAGATAGCCGTTCAGCCCTGCAGGTGGCGTGAAGTATTGTGCCCATTCCTCGGTCGTCGCGGATTCCGCGATTGCGGCCCCACCTCGAACGGCAAGAAGCGGATTGATTCGGTACTCGGCACCCACCTTGACGGACCAAGAGGTCTTCCAGCCAAACGGGACGACGATCGCAAAGTCAGGCACATTGCCATCCGGGTCCGTCGTGGAGACCGTCTGGTTCTTGTTGCCGGTCTTGTCGGCACCATGAAACTGAAGGCGAGACTCGAGGGCGAATAGAAGCTGAGTTGTCGGCCGCCACGACACGCCGAATTGGATGGCGTGTGGGATGTACCAGTCGGCCGTGGCGTCGAGCGTCAGAAGGTTGCCTCCCAACTCGGCTTCGGTCGTTCCGGTCATTTTGATCTTCGAGTACATCCGATACATCGCGCCGATGCTGACCTTGGGGTGAGGCTTGTAGGTCAGGCCGAAACGCGGTGATGGAAAACCAACGCCGCCCAGGTCGTTTTTCACGCGCCCGTAACCAAAAGTACCAAGGGCCGCGAGGGTGTTCTGATATAGGTCGGCCACCTGCTTCGAAAAGGGAAGCCGTAAGGCAACCCCTAGCCAAAATTTGTCTGTCACCCGAAACGACGTTCCCGCTGCAAACTCGCCGACGAAGAACGTGACGTTCAAGTCTTGCGGTTGGGCGTTGGTGCACGTGGCGGGGTCGGTATTCGGTACACCGTCGACGACCTCGTCGCCATCGAGGCATGTCACATCCCCGAAGGATGAGCCGTAGCCGGTCTCGATGTAGATGCCCCCGACGAAAACGACGCGAGGCGCGATGCGTCCTCCGATGAACCCGGAGGGCATTGGACCGTACCCGATTCCTGAATCGACCTGGGTGCCCGGACCCTGCACCGGAGCTCTCTGATTCACGAACAGGTTCGAGAAGTTGAAAGTGAAACCAAGCTTGTCGATCCCCTCCATGTTGGCCGGGTTGAGCGCGAGTGCCGCGGGTCTCTCCAGGTATGACGTGCCGGTGATCCCCATGGCGATGCTGCGGGTGTCGTACGCCGTGGGCTCCGGGTTGGCGCTGGCAAGCGCTGGAGTAAGCACGACCGCGATCAAGAATGCTGTTATCAGTCTACGGAGCACTTCGCCCTGATAGACTGGATCCAGGTTTGATACAAGAAACAAAACATGTTTTATGTATTTCAAATGATGTTTGCGAATGAAATCGACGGCTTAGATGCTTGGATGGACACGCGGCTGTGGGGATAGTTCGTTCATTCGGCTTGTTGGGGCGGCTCGTCGCCGACTCCAACCGGATTGGTTTCGACGCGGTCGCGGAGCATCTCGGTGGAGCGCTGCCCTTGTCTGCGGCTTCGGTCGCCAAGCCCGACGCGCTCAATCGGCTGTTGCGGGATCATGGGACCGACGTCGCCGCCGGCGCCGAGGTGGCGGCGGTCGAGCTTCTCGACATCAAGTCGATCAGCAGCAACTGCAACAACGCTGTGATCCGCGTCGAGTCGGGCTCGACTCTGCCTTCGACGTTGTTCGTCAAGCTTCCATCGGCTCAACTGTGGACGCGACTCTTCTGCAACCTCCTCGGCATTTGGAGCAACGAATGTCATTTCTACCGAAGCGCGGCGTCGCGCGTTCCGATCCGCGTGCCCCAGGCGTACGTGGTCGCGGACCAGGGCTCGCGCTTCGTCTTGATTCTCGAAGATCTCAACGCCGCGGGTGACCTGCGGCTTTTCAGCAATCCGGACATGATCGAGGGGGCGAGTGTGGAGCAAGCGAAGCAGTGCCTGTCTACATTCGCGGCACTGCACGCGGCCTTTGACGGACTGACCGCGGTTGAGCGCGCCGCCATTCTCCCGCCGGAGCTCCACCCGTTCAACTCGCCCAGCGCAAGGGTTCTCAGCCCAGTGCTCAGCCGTGCGGCAATCGGTCCCTGTCATCGAAAAGCACCCGACCTCTTCCCGAAGGACATGGTCGAGCTCTATCGGCATGCGATGTCGCACTATGACGCCCTGATGGCCTACTGGTATCGGGAGCCGTTGACGCTGATTCACGGCGACAGCCACCTCGGGAACTTCTTCGTCACCGGCGACCGCATGGGGATGCTCGATTGGCAGGCCGCGCAATGGGCCAAAGGCATCCGGGACGTGCAGTACTTCTTGATCAACTCACTTCAAGAAGACGTACTTGCCGCGAACGAGCGGGCACTGATCGATCACTATATTGCCGAGCTCTCGCGACATGGCGTGACCCTCGATGAGGACGAAGCCTGGGCTCAGTACCGCGCCTATTCGTTCCAGACCTTGATGACGTCGGTCGTCTCGTTGGGCCTCGGCACGATGACCGACATGGACGAGGTCCTGCAGGTCATCCTGGCCCGTTCCGTCGCGGCCGTACGGCGTGTGGGG
>CALJYC010000168.1 GCA_937984275.1 uncultured bacterium
TCGCGCCAATCGGCAGCGGGTTGCTGTCATGGCCGCTTGTCACTCACACGCCGACTCCACCCCATGTCGCGTTTGTCCGAGCCCCTACGGACGACTCCTCACACCAAACAGTGCCAACTCCCCGAGGAAAAGGGGTCAGACCCCTTTTCAAAAGGGTTAACGCCACACACGCCACGCCTCCGTAGGTCGACTTCTACGCAGGAGAACGGCTCGCGATGGGCAGCACAGCGATTGGGTCGGCGCCTAGCCGTGAGTCGACGTGTGCAGCCGTGGCGACGGGGCTCCCGATCGCGAGCACGCCCGTCGCGTGCCGTTCTCCGATCGTTGAGTTGGAGGCCGTCCGGCGCAACCCCGTGTCGTGTTCCCCGGTGCCCCGGTGTCCTACGACGAACCCACACGAAGCGACCCCGCCTCACCTTCGCTCGCACCCTTTGGCGTTGCGAGCTCGGGGGAGTTGCGGACCGCGTGGACCATGGGGGTCATGATTTCGACGCCCGCTTCGTTAAACTCGTCCAATGCGTGCTGCCGAAGCTCCGAGACGGTCTTCACTGCGGTCCTCGCATCTTCAGTGAACGCGACGAGCTTGTATTGGACCGCGAAATCGCCTAGGCCTTGCTGCAAGACGAAGGGCTCTGGCTCCTCGAGGATGCGTTCGGTCTTTCCGGCAGCGTTCTTCAGGAGCTCGTGCACGGTGCGCCAGTCCACGTCGTATCCGATGCCAGCCTCGATGGTGAGGGCGAGGCCACCCTTCTTCGAAGAGGTGGTGTAGTTGATGATCTGCGTCTGCATCACGATCCCGTTCGGCACCGTGACCTCTTCGTTGTAGATCGTCCGTAGCCGCGTCACGAAGAGCCTCTTCTCGGTCACGTCGCCGACGGTGTCGCCGATCTTGACGCGGTCGCCCACGCGGAAGGAGCCGGTGTACGTCAAGATGATGCCGGCGATCACGTTCGCGATCGAAGAGCTCGCGCCGAGGGTGACCAAGGCACCGACGAACAGTGAGAACCCTTTGAAGACGTCGGAGCCCGACCCGGGAAGGTAGGGGTAGCTCATCATGATCACGACGAAGATGATCAGCAGGCGGCCGAGCTTGTAGGTGGGCTCCGCCCACTCGGCCTCGAAGCCCTCGAGCTTGAGTCCGCCTGCCCCGATTGCCACCATCGAGAATCGAAGGAGCCTGATCACGTAGCGTCCGACGACGATGATCACGACCAAGGTGATGAAGTCCGGGAGGTACCCCCAGATGGCTTTCCCGGACGTCACGACCGGCGCCATCAAATAGGGCATGACCTTCCCGACGAGGTCGTGCGTCTGAGGGATCGCGCTGAGAATGAACGGGATGTACAGGTAGAAGAGGACCAAGATCAGCAGGGCGCGGAGGAGCCGAAGAGCGCCGGTCAACATCGTGCGCACACGCTCGGGGGACAGCAGCACGGCGCTCTGCACTTTCACGCCCTCCTCTGCCGGCTTCCAATCATCGATTCGTGCGGCAAGGTTCCGGTATGTCCGCTGAATGAGCAGGAAGAAGGTGACCAAGACGAGCGTGTAGGCAACGATTTTCGTGGCGGTTCCTAGATGCGTCTGCACCTCGACAATCTCGCCGGAACCCGTCGCGAGCGTCCGCGCGATGCTGCTCTGACGGGCCCAAGAGGCGCCCACCGCGGCTAAGATAGCCAGCGGAACCGCGGCCCGGAGCGTGTGCCGGCGCCAGATCTTTCGGCGCTCCGGATCCTCGACGCTTCGCCTGACAAACAGCAAGACCAGCTCGCGGACCAAGAGCACGGCCAAAAACGCGAGGAGCGGCAGGAAAACTCCTTCGAACACCCAAGGGGCGACGCCCAACTCTTGCTCTAACCATTCCTGCATCGCGTCGACCTTACACTAATCCATTTCTCGGTACTGCTCTTCCTCGGGATTCTCATCCGCATCCAGGAAGGCCAGGTCTTTCTGAGTGAAAACACGCTCCAGGCCGCGGCGGATTGGGACCAAGAGTGCGATGCAGAGCGGGAACAGGACGCCGTAAGACGAGTCTTTCACGAACCAAAGAGCCGACAAGCAAACGACCTGGATCAGCGTGAAGCTGTGAAGGACCGTGCGGGACACGCGTCGGATGTAATGCGTGGGCGGGTACAGCGTCGGGTCGGTCACCCACAGCTTGAGGCGGTCGACGAACTGGTTGCCTCGGAGCGAGGCGATACCCATGAACAAGAACAGTCCGAACACCACGGACATGGGGATTTCTCGAAGCAGCCCGAGGAAAAGCAACGAGCCGCCGATCAATAGGTGCACTATCAAAGGCGTGAGGCGGTTCTCCATCACCGAAATGATGTGCTCGCCGCGTGCGTGGTGCCGAACGGTCGCCAAGCTGCGAACGTGGTTCAACGACCGCACCGTCGCTGCCACGACCCAGGGCAACCCGATCAGCGCGCAGATGCCGACGAGGACCGCAATCACGGCCATGTCGAGGTTGTAGCCGGCGCCTTTCTTCAGCCGGTGCTGCGGGCTGTTGACGAGACGAACCGTGATGTTCTGATCCAAGAAGAGCAGTACCGCCGCAAGACCGGCGATCGGTAGCGACGCAAACCAAAACCACGTCGGGGCCTCCATGGGGTCGACCAACCAAGGTCGTCCGCTCGTCGTGGCGAACTCGTACGGAACCGCGAGATGCTCGAGCTCGATGGGCCGCATCGCCCACGCAGCGGCGGTCATCGCGAAGATCGCAAGGGTCGGTCCGAAGTCGGCCAAGAACTCCCGGGTC
Source organism: uncultured bacterium (assembly GCA_937984275.1). GTDB lineage: Bacteria > Myxococcota_A > Polyangia > Polyangiales > Houyiibacteriaceae > SG8-38. The sequence continues at coordinate 2,759 of CALJYC010000168.1, forward strand.
GTCTTCGTCAGCAGAGGCTTCTGCCGCACGCGCGAGAGCTGCAGGGCGATCATATACGTTCCGAGCGCCAAGATCAGCGCCAGCAGCTCGCCACTCGTGGGCACCTCTGGCCCGAAAATACCGCCAAAGATGTCGCGAAAAGCTTCGGTGATGAAGATCAGCGCGATGAGCGCCCCGAAAATCTCGTCGGTGAACCGTGTGAAGAATCGGATGTAGCGGCTGGTGTTGGTCAGGGCCAACACCATCATCAGCGCCGCAGTCCACATGCCGATCCAAAACAACCCGGGAAGGAACGGCACGCCGAGTTGCTTACAAAAGACATAGAGGATGGCCAAGAAGATCGTGACGGGACCGGTGCTGCCAAGCAGCGTCAGAGGCTGCCCGGAGAAGAGCGCGTACACCACGCCCCCGATCGCCGTCGCAAGAATCGCTTCGACCGTCCCGATCTCGCCATCGGTGAGAAACGCGAGAAGCCCACCGAAAGCGATAGACGGCGCTAGACACGCGAAGAACAAGAACAGGATTGTCGCGAGCCCCTTGACGTTGAATCC
>CALJYC010000169.1 GCA_937984275.1 uncultured bacterium
CGGGGTTTTCGTCGAGGCACACCAAGACGGCTGCGATGCATTGCGCCTTCAGCTCCGAGTTCGTCTCGCAGTTGCTTGTGTCGCACAGGAGGTCTGGGTCGATGCCGCCACCCGTGCCGCCAGAGCCGCCCGCGCCTGCCGAGCCGCCAGCACCGGCTTCACCGCCCGCTCCGCCGGTACCACCCGTCCCGCCGTCGCCGGCAACGCAGGTGACGGGAACGGTCCACGTCGCCATGTCGCAGTACTCATCATTGTCCGTCACGCTGATCGTGATCTCGTGATCGCCCACCTGTTCACAGGTATACGTCGTAGCCGCGGCGCTAGCGTCCGCGAACGAGCCGCCCGAGCCGGTCCAGGAGAACGCGATGGGATCGTCTTCTTGGTCAACGGCCTGCGCCGATACGTCGATGTCGTTACCGACCGAGGTCTGAAGTGGTGAAACCACGACCTTCGCGAGCTCGGCGCAGATGTTGAACTCGCCGTTGACGCGCACCGCGCCAAGCCGTTCGGGGCGCTTGCAGTTCAGCATCACCATGATCTCGGTCACCTCGCCGATATCGATGCCGAAGTCCTCCGAGCCCCTGCACGTCGTCTCCCCATCGGTGGCGGTGGCTTCCATCGTGATCGTGTAGTCCTTGCCGACGCTTGGCGGAAGGCCGAATACTTCAACCGAAGCCGTCGAGCCTGGCGCGCTGGTGTTGATCGTCTCAGACATCGGCTCCATGTCGCCGCCAGTGATCTCCCAGGCGACTTCGTTGATCACGGTCCCATCCCCGATGACTAAATCGAGAGAAAGAGAGCCGGTCTCGCCTTGCGGCGTATCGGTCGTACTGGAGCAGCCTGCGACGGCGAATACGAGCGCTATCGTCATGAAGACGGAAGACAACAACTGAGGGCGGGGCATAGAGGACTCCGTTATGCGGGGTGGGGGTTGGGGGGAGTCACCGACGCTACCACTGCTCGACCACCCGTTACAAGGGGCTGGGCACGTTGGGCCTAACGCCTTGCCGCGACGGTCACGCTTTGTTGCATTTGTTGTGTGCTTGCTCACACACCGACGCCGCGCAGCAGGACCTCGGCAGGTTCCATCTGATCGACAGCACCGCGAGCGCGCCAACGAGAGGCGCTCAGAGCGTCTTGCTTAGTACGTCGGCGGGATCGCGTTCCCGCTGTGTTGCTCGAAGCCACGTGCGGCCGCGCAATTCGCCCATTCAAGCACCTCGCTTCTGTTTGGGTCGAGTGTCAGTACTAGCTTGGCCGTAGCGGTGGCGCGAGCGTCAAAGCCCTTGGCGGAATAGAGGTGCACAGCGCGCTCGTAAGCGATCACGGCGTCGGGCTCACGTCCCATCCGGCGCAACAGATCACCCTTGCGGTGCGCCCACCGGGGCTCATCCGGCTTTCGTTTCTCGATCAGCTCATAGAGGTCGAGCGCTTGGGTGAACCGACCAGCCTGGAGTGCCTTGCTGAGCTGATCACGAAGATCGATGGTCTTGCTCTCGGTGTTACGCATCTGTGCTTGGGGTCCTATAGAGAACACCGATTTGGGAGCAGTGTCCATAGGTAATCCTTACCTCGCGCCTGGCGCGCAAGACACTCGTCGCGATGAAGGCTGCTTAGGAACTCCGCAGGTGGCTGAACAAACTTTCAACAAACGAGACGTCGAAGCGCGTTTGTTGGACCGAGTCAACAAGCGGTGTTCAGTGTTGGTGGTCGTTCGAAGAGCATTGAGAAGTACACGACAAGCATGAACGGGAGATGAGCGCCGGACTCTACCGGTTCAATTGGTATACACCCGCCAAGCAAGACGAGCCGAACACCCTCGCGCGCGGGGCAAACCGCTGCGCGTTCTTCTTCGAGCGGAAGGAGTAGCGAGTCGGTTCCGGTGCCTCCTCGGAACCCCGTCGACCGCACTATCTCGGTCTGTGCAACCTCGGTGTCCCGAGCTGACGACGCAACCGAAACATGCGCCGCGTTGGCTTGCATGAGCTGGCGCAAATAGCTTCCGTCTGGGGTATTGTTTGGTATACGAGGCGCGGAGCGAACCAATGAGCACGAACTTCAAGGACTACGAGAACCCGTCGATCTTTCATCGGTGGGCGGCCGCCCAGTGGCGCCGACCCAAGGACCCTACCATCTACGGCGCAACGGAGATCGACATGGAGCCAGCGCTGGCCTTCGTGGACAAGGTTCGCGAAGAGTGGGGTGTCAACGTCACCGTCACGCACTTGGTCACCAAGGCGCTCGCCATCGCCATCGCCCGCCACCCGCGCACCAACGCCAAGGTGCGTTTCTGGGGCAAGCTCGAGCAGCGCAAGACCGTCGACATCACCGTCCTGATTGCAGGTGCCGGCGGTCGCGACCTTTCGGCCCACCGAATCACCGCCGCCGACAAGCTGCCGCTTCGGCAGCTCGCCACCGACGTCATTGAAGCAGGCCAGCTCATCCGCGCCGACGAGGATCCAAAGTTCCAGCAGACCAAACAGCTCATGGACAAGCTCCCCTGGTGGATGATGCGCCCGTTCCTCACGCTCGCGAGCCTCTCGATGAACGAGCTCCACTTCGACCTGTCGAAGCTCGGCTTGCCCGCAGACCTCTTCGGCGTCGGGATGGTGACCAGTCTCGGCATGCACGGTGTCGACGAAGCCTACGCGCCCCTGACACCGATCGGTCGCATCATGGTCGACGTGCTTCTCACGCGCGTGCGCCAGCGCCCCTGGGTGGGAGACGACGGCGCGCTCACCGTTCGGCCCACCCTGAAGATCTGCGCCACCTTCGACCACCGCGTCGTCGACGGCATCCAAGCCGCGAGGATCTGCCAGGAGCTTCACAGCCTGCTTGGCGACCCCGATTCGCTCCGCTGAAGAGAGGAACCGCATGTCCGCCTTTGACTTCTTCATCACGCTCGACGGCAACAACCTCAACGGCTTCGAAGGGCTGTGCGGCATTGCCCGCCTTCGCTGCGACCCCGACGCCGACCGCTGGGACAAGGAGGTCCACTTCTTCGAAGGGCTGGCCGGCGGCCACGCCACACAGGTGAACCCCACCGGCACCCTCGCCTTCCTCGGCAACCTCTCCCAGACACTCCTCTTCTACGATCCGCGCACGCTGCGCGAGGTGCGCCGCCTCTCCACGCTGCGCTTCTGCGCGCCCGACGTGATTTATTCCAGCCAAACCCACGTGGTGTGGCTGTCCGAGACGAGCTTCATCACAGTGCTTGGAGACTCGTTCTGGCGGTTCGACATGGACGACCTCGAGAACCCGGTCCGCCTCGGCGAACACCGCGTGAAGCTCCCCCACGCGCTCAAGCTCTCGCCCTCGCGACGCTACATCGGTTACGGTTCGATGGACCACGACCACAAAGGCTACGCGCGTGAGCTCGGGATCTTCGACCTCAGCAGCAACGAGGCCCGCGTCGTGGAGCTCCCCGCCACCTGCTGGCACATCGCGCCGCACCCCACCAAGGACTACTTCTACGGCCCGAGTCAGCAAGTCGCCCCACAGGGGCACGAGTTCGGCGAGTACACCCTCGCCCACTTCAAGAACTACGTCTTCGAAGTCGACGCTGAAACCGCCACCGTCACCCGCCACGCCTCCATCGCCAAGGAGCTGCCCGCAGCGTTCACCTCGGACGTGGTGGTCACGTCCGATGACGTCTTCTACAACGCCTGCGCCGGCGGCACGCTAGTGCGGGTCGACCTCGAGACCTTCAAGAAGGTGCAGTTTATCGACGAGCGCCCGAGCTTGCTCCGCTCGCTCCCCCATCTACGCAGCGGCGTATCGAACCTCGTCGAAGCCTTCAGCCGCGCCAACGTGATCGGCAACTCGCATCTGCTTCTGAAGGCGCTGCGCGCCAGCCGCTTCAGCCTCCTCGACGGAAGCCTCGGCCTGCAGGTGAGCCCCGACGGGCGCTTCATCCTCACTGCTCACCGCGGCC
>CALJYC010000170.1 GCA_937984275.1 uncultured bacterium
GGGGCAGCTTCGTACAAGGCGTCTGGCTGCTCTTGATCGGCTGGTTTCTCAACAACGCAGCTCGCAACAGCTACGTGCAACTCCTCGTACAGCAGACGTTCGACGAGCTGGTCGTCGGAAACCTGATGCGCACGCATTTCGAGGTCATCGGTCCCGACGTGACCCTGGAAGAATTCGTCAACGAGTTCTTGCTCCGCAGCGCTCAATCGGCATGGCCCGTCGTCGAAGATGGCAAGGCGATCGGACTCATCACTTTCGAAGACGCGCGAGTGACTAGCGAGGCCGAGCGCACCGGGCAAACCGTCCGCGACGTGATGAGCCCGGTCGATGAGTGTTTGAGCCCAAACGTTGGGGGTCGCGATGCGCTACGTGCGTTGGCGGAGTCGGACAGAGACCCGCTGCCCGTCATGGTGGGTGAGCAGATTGTCGGCTTGGTTCACAGAAGTGACATCGCCCGGTGGCTTGCCCTTCACCAGCTGGACGCTCAGCAACATCAATGAACGGCGACAAAGTTCGCGTCGTCGCGGGCTCAGCTCGTGTGGAACTGATAGCGGGCGCCCATGCGGGGCGCGGCGAACTTCGGGAATCGTATGCTCTCCACGATGTCGCCGATGCAGCCCTGCAAGCGCTTGCTTCCGGGGGAGACCGTCGCGCCCTGCACGGAGCCGTCTCCAAGGATCGCGATATCGATCGTGACCGTGCTCGGGACGTTGCCTCGCCTGGACTCGCTCACGACGCACTGATGATACATCTCGTCGAGGTGCCTATCGAGTTCGGCAACGACTTGGTCACCGCTCAACTGCTTCTCGCGGCACTTCTTGGTGGCGTCTCCGATCACTACCGGTTTCTGCATGGCCTCATCGTAGGAGATCAGCGTGGCCTGAGTGCTGCCTACGGTAAGCTGGCCAGCGGATCGGCCCGCGCCACTGCACCCGGCGAGCACCAGCACCGTAGATCCGAAAACGAACAAGACAAATCGCACGAGCTCAAGACAGCGGCTGTGACGGCCAACCACCAAATCGCGGACGCGACCACAATGCCCGCGATCGGCCCCTCTTTGTCGATCACCCGTGGGTAGATTCCGATCGAGCTGGGCCCTAGCGTGGAGGCGCACAGTTTGCGCGCGGCGCCACAATGGACGCGGAAGTTGCGCCGCGAGGGCCGAGTACGTCGTATGAGAAATTGCGCGCTCGAATGGCTCGCCGCATGCTGAGGAGCGATGGACGATGGAAACGATAAAGCCAACGCTGATTTTCAGGTAGCGATCGTAGGGTCTGGGTTCTCCGGCCTTTGCATGGGCATCAAGCTGAAAGAGGCCGGTATCGACTCGTTTGTCATTCTCGAAAAGGCAAGCGAGGTTGGTGGGACATGGCGGGAGAACACCTATCCTGGTTGCGCGTGCGACGTCCAGTCCCACCTCTACTCGTATTCGTTCGAAGGAAATCCCAACTGGTCGCATAAGTTCGCGCCGTGGAACGAGATCCAAGACTACATCCTCGACCTCACGGACAAGTACGAGCTCAGGCCGCACATTCGCTTTGATCATAAGGTGCGCGAGGCCGTATTTGATGAGGAAGACGGGCTGTGGCGCATCCGCACGGACAACGGTGACATGGTCACCGCCAATGCGTTCGTCCTTGGCACCGGCCCCTTACACGTGCCGTTGATCCCCGACATTCGCGGGCTCGATTCCTTCAAAGGCAAGGTCTTCCATTCCTCGCAGTGGGCGCACGACTACGACTTCAAGGGAAAAACCGTCGTGTCGATCGGTACGGGCGGGAGCGCCATCCAGTACGTTCCCGAGGTCGCGCCCCAAGCCAAGCGCCTCCATGTCTTCCAGCGCACGGCGCCGTGGATCTTGCCCAAGCCCGACCGCCCCTACCGAGAGCTCGAAAGGACGCTGTTCCGCCACTCTTCTCTGCTTCGCAAGCTGCACCGAGGTTGGCTCTATGTGCGCAACGAAGCTCGCGTGTTGCCGATCATGAATCCGCCGCTCGCAAAGCTCTTGGAAAAGGCTGCCATGCTTTATGTCCGGCACTGCGTAGACGACCCCGCGCTGGTGGAGAAGCTAACGCCCGACTACACCATCGGCTGCAAACGAGTTTTGCTCTCCAACAACTACTATCAGGTCTTCAATCGACCGAACGTCGAGCTGGTCACCGAGGCTCTCACCGAAGTCAGGGAGCACAGCGTCGTCACCAAGGACGGCCTGGAGCGCCCGGTCGACGCGATCATCCTCGGCACGGGCTTTCACGCAGACCCGAGGAACTATCTGAACGAGCTCACCATCAAGGGTTTGGGCGGACGCGACCTGCTCGAGCATTGGGCCCCGGGCCCGGAGGCCTATCTGGGGATTTCGGTTCCGGGCTTCCCCAACCTGTTCGAGCTCGTGGGCCCCAACACCGGCTTGGGCCACAACTCCCTCATCTTCATGATCGAGTCACAGGTCCGTTACATCGTGCAGTGCCTGAAGCTGCTGGAGAAGCGGGACGCCAAGTACATGGACGTCCGTCACGATCGGCTCCGGCGCTACAACGAGGAGCTCGAGCACAGGCTCGAGGACACCGTGTGGACCTCCGGGTGCAAGAGTTGGTACACGCAAGAAGACGGCAAGAACATCGCAATCTGGCCGGGCTTTTCGTTCCGCTACCGAGCTCGCACCCGAACCGTGAACCCCGACCACTACGTCTGGACGCCTCGCGGCGAAACGGCTACCGTCGACGGGAATGGGCGAGACCGAGATCCAAACGCAGATCGACATCGACGCCCCCGCTTCGGTCGTCTGGGGCGTGCTCACTAACTTCTCGGGCTTCCACGAATGGAATCCAATGGTGACGTCGGCTGAGGGCTCGGCCAGCGAAGACAGCATCGCGACGCTCCGCTTCCGGTCCAACATCGGCGTGCCGCTTCACTTTCGTGTCCGCATTACCCGCTCGCAAGCCGATCGCGAGCTCCGATGGGTGGGCTCTCGCTTCGGAATTTCGGGCGAGCACTACTTTCAACTGAGCAACGACGGCGACGGCACGCACTTCGTCCACGGCGAGGTGTTTCGGGGTCTGCTCGCCAAGCCCCTAGGCTTCCTATTCCGTGACCAGTTGCCGGTGTTCGAGGCATTCAACGAAGCACTCAGGGACGTGTCAGAGCATCGCTTTCGCACGGCGGGTGCCGCGCCCGCTACGGGTGGTACAACGCCAACCCGACGGTGATCCCGGACGCAACGGTCGCAAACAACACGTTGCGCGCGTCCCCGAACTGTCCGGTCCGCATCACGCCTTCGAGCGCTGCAATCGGGCCGGCCGTGTGAACCCCGCGGAAGCTTTCGTCGACGCGCGCAACGCGGTCCGCCGGGACACCCAGAGCCTGGCTGAAGGCATCGGGAAAGCCTGCTGGCGTGGGGCTCGGGACGAGCAGGTCGATTTCTAGCGGCTCGAGCCCTGCGCTCTCGAGGAACGCGTGCGCGGAGGTGGCTGCACACTCGGCGGCTCGAGCCGCGTAGCCCTCGCGTTCTCGGATGCGAAGGACGTTGCTTCCCGGCTCCAGCCCCGGAACCCGATCGGCCACGGCGCGGGGAATCGGCCCCTTCTGCCAACTCATCTCGGCCTCGAGCAGATGCTTGAACTCGGAGTACGTCGAAAACGCAAACCGCGAGAAGCCCTTGTCTTCATCTTCGCTCCGCGACAGCAAGGCGGCACCTCCAACCGGCGCAAATGGAAACCGCGAGTGACTTCGCGACACCCGCCCTGCGGCGCCGACGAGCCCAAAGGGAAAGTCCCAGTTGCTCCCGCGCTCGGGATCAGCATCCGCGGTCACCACGATACCCAGGTCGATCGCACCCGACATCAGGAAGCCGTCGAGTATGTGCATCCCAGTCAACACGCCGCAGGCGCCATTGACGACATCGAACGAGAATGTCCCGTGGCCTCCCTGCAACGGTGGATCGGGGTTGGCTCCGATGTCTTCCTGGATCATCGATGCCACGGCAGGCTCACCGATGTTGTTGTCCCGGTAGACGCCCGCGTTGATCAGGAAGTCGAGCTCGGCTGCGCTTCGGCCCGCTCGTTCGAGACACGCATGTGCCGCTTCATCGGCGAGCTTGATCGCACCCATCCCTCCAACCCGCAGGTGGGGCCTCGAGGTGCCGACTGCATCAATTTTCGTTCCCATAGCGATCCAGGATCTCTTCGATGGGGAAGATCAGCACGCCGACCTCGAGCCCCGAAGCAAAGGATATGAGCATGACGGTGTCGCCCTTTTTGAAGCGCTTCTCGCCGAGATACTTGCGAAGGGCGACGAAATGGGTGGTGGAAGACGTGTTGCCAAACTCATTCACGGTCACCACGACGCGCTTCGCTTGCATGCCCAATCGCTCGCCGATCTCTTTGGCGCCCCGTTCGATCGCTCGCGCCGACGTTTGGTGGGGGATGATGTAGTCGATGTCGCCAAAACCGAGCCCGGCGGCATCGAGCGCTTCCTTCAGCAGCGGAGGGGACTCCGAGATCGCGACCTTGTGAATGGTGCGTGCCTTGGTGAACATCGAGGCCCCCGGACCCACATGGCTGGGCGCCCCGAGGCAAAGACGGCTGTGCTCGGAGAGGGTGGCGAACGCGGCTACGGAGATGTGATCGGTGTCGCTATCGGCCCGCTCCACGATCGCCGCAGTGCCGGCGTCGCCCAAGGTCAACGAGGCGAGTTGCTTGCTGAGAACCCAGTGGACTTGCTTTGCCGCGTTTTGGCCCAGGCTCGAGATGTACTCGCCGCTAACCACCATGCCGCGGCGAATCACGCCGCGGCGAATGAAGTCGTGCAGGATGAACACGCCGGTCATCATCCCTGCACACGCATTCGAGATGTCGAAGCTGATCGCCTTGTTGGCGCCGATCGCATCTTTGATGCTCAAGCTCAGAGGCGGCTCCCATTGGTGGCGAAGCCCATCTTTGTAGCGGCTGATGCTGCAGTTGATCAGCATCTCGATGTCTTCGGGGCGGTGCCGCGAATGGGCAAGGCAATCCCGGGCCGCGCCGACGGCCAGGGTGAACGAGTCCTCGCCTTCGGAGCAAACGTGCCGCTGGTGAATGCCCGTGAGCCGCTCTAGCTCGATGTGAGGATGATGCCGGGTGCTCTCCAAAAGCTCCTCGGTCGTCAGGATGCGCTCGGGGATCTGCGAACCGATGCTCTCTAGGCGGGTCGGGATCGCCGGGCTGCCATCGGCAAGGGTCCCAACACCCGCCTCGAGGATCATCCCGTGCTCCATCGGCACCCGCTGCCGCTCCGCTCCCATGCAGAGGAGACTAGCGTCAAACGGGCCTCAAGAGAAGTGGTGCCTTTGAGCTTTCCAGGTGCTGAATCGCCTCGGTTACGACGTCTCTGACTCGCGTTGCTGCTCGCGTGAGACCAGTTGGGCGAGGTCGGTGAGCTCTTGGGCCATCCACTCGACCATGTCGTCGAAGGCGATGATTCCCTGCAGACGATCCTCGGCGTCCACCACTGGGATTCGTCGTACTCCTCGTGCGCGCATCTTCTTGCGCACGTCGTACATCCTTTCGGTATCGCGTGCTGTCGTCAGCCCTTCGCTCATGACTTGACGCACCTGCATGGTTTCGAGCTCGCT
>CALJYC010000171.1 GCA_937984275.1 uncultured bacterium
GATTGGCGCGAGCTCCGAGGGGCGGCTTGCGTGGCCCCCGCTCCCAAGTCCCTCCGGCCACCTTTGCAAGCCGCCCCGTCCGGCGGAACCGCGTGTCGCGTTTGTCCGAGCCCCGGTGAACCTGTGAGCACGCCCGTCGCGAGGCGTTCTCCGGTGATCAAGTTGCTATTCGCTGTTTCTTCCGGTTGGCTAGGTGTTCCGGGTAGCCGGCGCATAGCGTTCCGAAGGCTGCGTCGGTCCAGGGGAAGAAGCCGGCGTAGTTGCCTTTGACTTTGGCGTGGTGGAAGTCGTGGTGCGTTGCGCCGTCGCTGAAGGGCATCAGGTGGGTGGGGCTCCAGGGGAAGTCGTAGCCGGCGTGGCCTTCGGCAGCCTCCCATTGGCGGAGGACGATCCAGATGTAGAGGGTGACGACGTGGGCGCCGACGAGGAGGGGGCCGATCAACATGACAGTGCCGGTGAGGACGTACTCGAGCGGGTGCATGTAGTTCCCCGTGATGGCCCAAGGGGTCATGATGCGGTGGTGAGTAGAGTGCACCTTCTTGAAGAGCCAACGGCTCTCGTGGAGGCCCCGGTGCATCCAGTAGAACAGGAAGTCATCGAGCACGACGAAGAACAAGAGCTGCAGGACGATGACCCACCAAGCGGGTAGGGGCCCCGCATGCACGTTCGATAGGCGCAGCAAGGGCCATGCGGCGAGCGTGGCGATCGCCATGACCGTGTTGTTGCGAGCTACGTGCCAGAACGCGGGCCCGACTACTGAACGACGGCCGGTTTTGCGGGCCTGAATTCGGTAGCGCTCCGCCCATGCTGGTTGCTTCCATGCAAGCAGCGTGAACGGCACGGCGAATGCGAGGAAAGCCACAACGCCGATGAGCGTTCCCGCCACCGGAAACAACCAGAAGAGCGGCTCGGTGTAGATTTCACGCAGCCATTCCCACATTGGACGGTGAGCCTAGCACCAACGGCTGGCGGGTTCACTCAGCGCGCGCCGTACCAGGACTCCACGCTTCGCCACTGTCCCCAAGGGAAGACGATCGCCGAGATCAAGCCCGCCGAGGCCCATCCTCCAATCACGAGCCATGCTCCAATCGGGGCGGACTCCATGCGCAGGAGCACCGCGATTCCCGCGAGGCATGCCAGCGTCTTGTAGACGACGAGGTACTGGAAGAACACCAGGTAGCGGACCGGCCAAACGACGCCGAGCGCAAACATCACGCCTTCGCCCATGATCGCGCCTCCGTACAGCGCCTGCACGAAGGGGTCTTGCCCGACCTCCATGCCGACCGCGCCCCAGGCCGAAGCCGGATCGGCCATCATCCATGCCCCCAAGACGAAAGAGGATGCGGCGAAGAAGAAGCAGACCAGGCGAATCAGTTGGATTCGCGATTCGGAAAGGCCGTTTGTGCTCATGCGCGGAACATAGGCAGAGAGCCGTTGCTGCTGCAAGCGTGATTCACAGTCCGAGGCGCTTCGGAAGAATCTCGAGCACGCCGCGTTCCGCGTCGGTCTGATCGGCGCCGATCGAGATCACATCGAACTTTCCGTGGTCGTGCAACGGGCCGAGGTTGTAAAAGATGAATCGGCCCTGACCGCTTTCGGTTCGGAATGTGAGGTCACTCGCAAGCTCGAGGAGGTCCGGGAGGCCCGCGCCGATGAGCTCCGGGAACACGACGTCCTGAGCGCGGTACGCCGGGCGGGGCCCGCGGAGCAGCCGGTCGAGCAGGCTCATCGGTGTGCTGGTTCCACCCCAGCGGCCGTTGCACTCGGTGAATACCACTTGGAAGTCGCCATGGGGGTCTCCCGTCACCAGGTGGTCGAACGAGCAGCGCCCCACATAACCGAGCTCTTGCAGCGCAGCAGCGACCATCAACCCCGCTGCCCCGAGCTTCCGGTTGACCGCATCGGGTAGGGTAGAAGGCCGACTCCCGACGAAGACCTTCTCTTCGCCTTTCAAGATCTGTTCGTAGATGCCGTCGAGGCACGGCTCGCCCAGGCCTAAAGGCGGGATCCAGAGCTGCGTCGAGGGCGATAGCTCGGTATCGAGCCAAGCTACCGCGAGCACCTCCTCGCCCTGCGGCCACTCGGTGCGCCGGAGGAATTCCTGCACCATCTGCGCCGCGTCGCGGTCCGAATGCACGTCGTGCGACGCGAACACCGCGTTCCCCATCGCGGATGCGCACCTCGTTCGCTTCAGGCCAACGCGATCGTGACGCTGAGCCAACATTCGTAGGTCGGTCTCGATCCCTGCCGCGTCGCGCGAGATCCGCGTGTCGACCAGCGCATCGCGTCCGAGCACGCGCGCGACCAGCTCGTCGAAGAGCGCCTTGTCGTTGGCGATCCACGTGACGGGCGGAGGTGGCGAGATCACGCGCACCGGGGTGCGGCTGTCCACGCTGAGCATTGCGGCGAGCTCCCAGACGTCTTCGATGCCCATGTAGGGGTGGACCGTCAGGCCTCCGGCGCGCCTCGCGATCTCGACCAGGCGGGTGTGCGTCGCTCCCGCGGTGCAGGCACGCGCCACCGCGATCGGCGGGCCGGTCGGATCGGCGACCAAGTGCTCGGGTGCTCCCATGTGAAGCGTGTCGCGGCAATACGGCTCGTAGCCATTGGCTTCGGGTGTGACCGTCACGTAGACGTCGTGATCGCCGGCCCGGAGACGACCACGGTGCTGGTATTCCTCGACCCCCGCGATATCGACGAGAAAGGGAATCCCCGATACGTCGTCGAGCTGCAGCGTAGGGTGTGGCGTGTCGCCCAGGTGCCAGCGATGGGCTTCGTAGGGCCGCAGCTGGTTACCGATGTCGATGTCCTCCCCAAGCTTCCGCCCGGCAAGACGCGCTCGATCCATATCGGGGATACCCTGGCCGGGGGTCGCACTCACACGCCCCGCTTTAGCGCAGCTCCGCTGTGTTTCCAGCGGGCTCAGTCTTGATGCGGGGGTGCGGCGGGCGCGTACCCTGCGAGGAACCCATTGACTGCCGCCCAGTAGACGTCGTTGTCCGTCCACTTCTTCCAAAGCGCGCGCGACCCGTGCTGACCCTTGGATGCCGGGGTGAACAGGATCTTCTTCGTAGCCGGGGAAGCGTCGAAGATCGGCTTCACTTGCTCCCGTTCCTTCTTCGACGAGGTGACGAATACCGGCTGCTTCACTCGCTTGGCAGACGCGCGAATGTAGTCCGGGCCTTCTTCCTTCTTGAAGTATTCGCCCGGAGAGAAGGCCATCACCGCGGTGACGGCATCGGCGTGCTCTGCAGCCAAACGAAAGACCAACGAAGCGGAATAGGAGCTGCCCCAAACGACGATACGCTCGGCCGCGAGCTCTTTGCGCGCGTACGCGAGCGCGGCCGTCATGTCCGCATAGGCATCCAGGTAGGTCTGTCCCAAGCCCATTCTCTTGGCTCGGTAGTGGGTTTCATTTCGAACGCCGTCGACCGCGCCGCCCGAACGCTGATCGACCGCCATGACCCGATATCCCTGCTTCGCTAGTTTCGGAGCGATCTCCCGATACTCTCCTCGGCTCCACCCTGCCTGATGAAAGAGCAGAATCAGAGTCGCCGATGCGTTCTTGGATTCATAGACGTCGGCCCGTCCCTGGATGCCGCCTTCCGTCGGATAGTCAATGCTCTTGAACTGATCATCCGCAAACGAAGTGCCCGCCGTCCCGGCCAGTATCATGGCAACCGCTGTAAGTACCCAAATCAGCTTACGCATCGGCTCCTCCTACGCAGATCGAACCGAAAGGTAGCGCGAAAAGCACCACGTTAGCCAACCTCGAGCACGACTTTGCCCCTTGCTCGCTTGGTTTCCATGTAGCGGTGTGCCTCGGCGGCGTCGTCCAGCGCGAAAGAGCGGTCGACTACGACTCGGAGACTGCCTGTGTCGATCTGTTGCCGGATCCAGTCGAGTTGTTCCCGACGCGACTTCACGATGACTAGCTTGGCCCGCTTTCGGCGTATCAAAGTCTTGGCGACGTCCTTGACGATGCGCGCGCTTGGGACGGTGTGGACGTAGGTGCCTCGCGGGGTGAGCAAGTGCTCGAGTTTGTCGAAGCGGTAGTTGCCGAACACGTCGAAGATCACGTCGAAACGCTCTTTCAAATCGACGAGCTCCGTTTTGGTGTAGTCGATGACTCGATCGGCCCCGAGCTCGGCGACGAGCTCCACGTTTCGGTGGCTGCACACGGCGGTGACTTGGGCGCCCAAGATCTTCGCGATCTGCACCGCAAAAACGCCGACGCCGCCTGAGGCGCCGTTGATCAAGACGTGCTGGCCTGTCTTTACTTGGGCGTCATCGCGCAGCGCTTGTAACGCCGTTTGGGAGGCGAGTGGCACCGCAGCTGCCACGCGCAGCTCGATCGACGACGGTGCTTTTGCGAGTTGTCGGGCGTCCACTGCGGCGTACTCCGCATAGGCCCGGCCAGCGAAGTCGTTGATCATCCCGTACACGAGGTCGCCCTCGACTAGGTCAGCGCCCAGCGCGGCTTCGACGACCTCGCCCGCAATGTCGTGTCCGACGATGAGCGGGAACTTCTTCCCCGTCGCGATTTGGAACCTCCCCTTGCGGACGACGACGTCTTTCGGATTCACGCCGACGAAGCGAGTCCGGACTAGGACTTGCCCGCGTGTGGGGACCGGGCGCGGGACCGTCACCGACTGGAGCATCTCCGGGCCGCCGTATTGGTCGATGACGACGGCTCGCATCGTTTTGTGCGGATGAAGGTGCTTCCCGTATTGCGGCAGTGCGCTCATTTTTTTGTGAAGCGGTAGAGAGAGAGGCCCGACAGAATCTTGGGCTGAAAGAACGTGCTCTTTTCGGGCATCACGATTTCGGGGTCCTCGAGCCCCGCGTCGGCCACCGCCATGAGGTCGTCGAGGCTCACCGGGTGCAGCGCAACCGCGATGTCGTAGTCGCCCCGGTCGACCGCGGCCTTCATTTCATCGAGCGCCGACTCCGAGTAGTAGTCGAAATGGTTTGGGTCGACGATCATGTCGTGCGTCAGGCCGAGCTTAGGGTAGAGCTCGCGCTCGAGGATCGCGCAGTCGAGGCGTCCGACCACGTCGTCGGGCACGTGCTGTGCGTCGAGCTCGAAGCAACCGTCCCTCGTGTAGATGCAGAAGCTGTGCTTCGGAGGTGTGCGGAACGAGTCGACCGGCTTCAGCGGCAGGTCTCCCGCAATTTCCGAGAAGGGACGAACTCCATTGATGACGCGATTGTACGCCTGGATGACCGCTTCCTCGGTGACGTAGCAAAGGAAGTGGGTTTGCTCGTTGAGCAGGCTTGCGTGGTAACGATGGTGTCCGTCTGCAATGTAGAGCGGCTCGGTCCCAAGCGCGGCTTGAATCGCGCGTCCAGTCTCGCTTTGCTCGGGCACACGCCAGACCTTGTTCTCGATGCCTTCGAGCTCGCTGAAGCCACCGAACTCGCTGGTGAGCTCGTAAAGCGGGTCCGTTTCTTGTTTGGCCTTCTCCAACGCCGATGCGATCGGGGCTCGCGTCAGAACGAAAACGGGGCCGATGTGAAGGCCGGTCGCGCGGCGCATCGCGATGCGTCCCTTCACCTTGTCGTCGAATGTCTTCTCGTGCCGAATGATCTGCTTGGCGTCGTAGGGGGACACCTCTGCAGCCACGAACACGCCCGTTCGCCGGCCCCCCGGCCAGGTCTGCTCATAGACGTAGTAGGCGGGTTCGTTGTCCTCGACGAGCGAGCCGTCCGCGACCATGCGGTCACTGGCCGCGCCGGGGTCATCTCCCAAGATGATGTGAAACAACGAGCTCGGTTCTTCTTTGAGCAGCTTTTCGAGCGGCGTTCCCGGTTTGATCACGTCGTAGGGTGGGGACGCGATCCGAGACACGCGGGCCGGGTCCGGGCGCAACCCGGTAAGTCCGATCGTAGCGACCATGATAGCTCCTTAGGGGCTTGCGAATCGCATATTGCCCTCGGAAGTCAAGAGCCCCCAGAAGACCAAATGGGACCACCCGACCCTAGGCCAGCGTCAAGGTTCCGCGGTCGCCATCGAGCGTCACCAAGTCACCGGTCTGAAAGCGTGAGGTCGCGACTCGGAGGTTCACGACCGCGGGAAGGCCGTATTCACGCGCGACGACCGCGCCGTGAGACACGGCACTACCGACATCGGTGGCAAGCCCAGCGATCATGCTGAAGTAGGGGGTCCACCCCACGTCGGTGATCGGTGCGATCAGGATTTCACCGGCCTGCAACGCGGCAGCTTCTTCGAGTGTTTCGACGACCCGTGCACGGCCGGTGACGGCTCCGCGGCTCACCGGTTTGCCGATTAGCGCACCGTCCTGTCCTTCGATCGGTTCGGGGCGAACCGGCTCGGGCCGGTTGCTGAAGATCTGCGGAAAGTGAAGTGGCATTTGGTAGTCGATGGCCCGTCGCCTCGACACGGCAAGCTCGGCGAGCTCCCGTCGGCCGCCAACGAGCTCCCCAAGCTCCTGATGGGTGAGGAAGAAGACAGCGTCTTGGTCGGGCAGCAGTCCCTCCTCCGCCATTTGCGATCCGAGCACACGGTACGCGTGCTTGAACGCGGTGGTCACCCCCACCAAGGCGGATTTCGTGTGTTCGCGGCAGCGAATCGCAGCGTGTGCGAGCGGGAGCAGCCGGCGAAGGAACGGGTGTGTTTCAAAAGAGGTCTTCTGCCCAGTCTCGAATCGATGCGGTGTCCCTTGTTCGAGCCTCGCGCGAAGACCCGACTGCAGGGATGCGATCAACGGGGCTGGATCCACAGCCCATCCCTTTTGGCGCAGCTCGAGCTCCCGGACGGCGCGATGTCCGTGTCGATCGAGGTAGCGTCCGAACTCTTCGCCGGCGCTCCACGCATCGCTCGAGCGGAGCCACGCAAGAGCAGCGTCCGAATCGGCGGCGGCAAACCCCTCGCGGGCATCAGGGTGTTGTAAGAGCCGGTCGATCACACGCTCGACCCCCTCGGCGATGTCGGCGCTTTCGACGTCCTTGGCGCCCGCGAGCATCTCTGCGACCTCCGCATGGTGCTCCTGGGTGGGTTCCTCTCCCTTGGCGAGGATGCCGAGCAGGATCGGGCTGAGGGCGCCGGAAGACGATGAAGACAGCAGATGGAGCTCGTATGCTTTCCAAAGCTGCGGAAGGCTCTCGTCGATCGCGCGATAAAGTTGTTGCGCCGTCCCCAGCTGCGGGAGGTCGAGGTTCGCCCGGAGCGAGTCGAGCTCCTTTCGATGCTTTGCGCCAGCGAAGAGGAGGGCGAAGTAGCGGGCGCCGTTGATCGCGCGCCTGAGCGCGGGGGCGGGCTCAGGGTCCTCGACCTCCTCGACGTCGCGACCGCACAGCGCGATGCACATCTGGGTCTTGGTGGACCCTGCCACCGCAGCTGCGAGCTCGGACAGCGTCGTGAGATTGATGAACAGGTGACCGTAGAACATCCCGACGTACCGAACGCCTTCGCCCGGAGGAACGTTGGCTCCCATTCGACGGTACGCGCGCTGCATGCCGATATCGATTCCGCGGCCGGTGACCGAGTACGTCAGGGGAGTCACCGCCCCCGGCATCATCTCTCCGATGTTACACCAGGTGTAGACGTCGTTCGGGTCGGGGTCGGTATCGAGCTCGTTGGGATCGGCCGGAAGCTGTGTGATCGGCCGGGCCTGGAGCCATCGGAGCTCGCCGCTTTGATCGATCGCCCACTCCATGTCGAGGGGAGCCCCGTATCGCTCTTCGGCCCGCACCGCCCCGTCGAGCAGTAGCGTCAGCTCCGCGTCGCTCAACACCGGGTCGTCTCCGTGAACTTCGCTGGCGAAAGCCGATCCGTCTCTGCCGAGAAGCCAATGGTCCGGCGTGGCGTGTCCGCTGACCAGCGCCTCCCCGAGTCCCGCGACAGCGTCGACGACGACTTGATCGCGCCGCGCGTTGACCGGGTTCACGGTGAACAGGACCCCTGCGGCGCGCGCGTCGACCATTTGCTGCACGACGACGTTCATCTGAACATCGCCCTGGTCGGTCTTTTCATCTCGGTATGCAGTGGCCCGAGCGTTTTCCAACGAACGCAGGCAGTCCTCGATCGCAGCGCGCAGCGCTTCGGTGCCTTCGACGTTCAGCACCGTCTCGTACTGGCCAGCAAACGAAGCGTCGCCCGAGTCCTCTCCGGTCGCTGAGGAACGAACGGCGACTCTCCCAGCACCCAGGCGGGCGTAGTGTCCGTCGAGGTCGCTGGGGAGGTTCCCTGAAGTCGCTCCAATGACGACAAAACCTGCAGGCACGTCGAAACCGTAGCCGAGGAGACGAACCAACCCTTCGGCCTTTCCGCCAACCGCTTCACCTGCAATCGCTTCGAGCGGAATGCAAGTGGGCTCGGTCATGCGGGCTTCATGTGGCTTCTGAGGCCACTGATGATTTCGGATGAACAGCCCTGCGGGATCGGGAAGGGCGACGAAAAAGCGAGGCGTTCGGCGAGCGAGCCGTACCTGGCGTGTAGGATCTCCGCGACTTCGCCGGGAGTCCCAACCGCAGCGATTCGGCCGAGAAGCTCGTCGTCGATCAGGGCGGCCATTTCGTGCCAGCGGCCCTCTTTGGTGAGTTGGCGAAGCTGCGGCTGCAGCTCTCCTCGGCCCTCCACCTCCAGGACGCTCCGATACGCCGGTGTCGACGCATAGAACGCGACTTGATTTCGGGCCATCGCCCGGGCGTTTTCAAATCCGGCCTCGTTTTCACCGGTCACCACCATCACCTGTGCGCTGAGCGTGAAGTCCGACAGCGTCCGGCCCGAGGTTGCAAGCCCACGGTGCAGGTTCGGAAGCATGACTTCCTCGAGTGAGCGCTCGGTGTGGAAGGGATGCAAGAGCATTCCGTCGGCGACCTCGCCGGCCGCCTCGGTCATCTTTGGGCCCACGCCTCCGAGGAAGATCGGAGGCGGCCCGCCCTTGGCCGGCCCGGGGTTGAAGATCGGGGGCATCAAGGTGTGCTTGTAGAACTGGCCACGGAAGTCGAGCCTCTCGTTGGAGTTCCAACTCGCGAAGATCGCACGGAGCGCGCGCACGAACTCCCTCATGCGCGAGACAGGCTTTCCCCAAGGCATGCTGAAGCGTGACTCGATGTGCGGGCGGATCTGCGAACCCAGTCCGAGCCAGAACCGGCCGTCCGAGTATTGCTGCAGATCGTGGGCGAGGTTGGCGACGGTCATTGGCGTCCGCGCGAACGCGATCGCGACCCCGGTGCCAATTTCCAGCTTGGAGTGTTCGGCCGCCAACACGAGAGGCATGAACGGCTCGTGCGGCCCTTCGAACGTGAAACATCCGTCGAAGCCGGCTTCCTCGAGCTCCCGGACGCGAGCGGCGACCTGCTTCATATCGGTGACCAGCAATCCGGCGTCGATCTTCATCCGTTTGGGCTCCCGCGAAGAGAGGCTCGTGGCACGAATCGCAGGAACCTGTCAAGCGGGGCACGCTCTTGAACCCGTGCCCCAAACGTTCTACTCCCGCTTCCGGAGGTTTCGATGAGTGCACGTACCGGGCTTCTCCCTTTCTGGAAAAACTACGACCGCAAGACCTACCTCAAGGCCGCAATTCTCGCGGATGAGCTCGGTTACGACTCCTTCTGGATTCCGGAGGCGTGGGGATACGAAATCTTCTCGCTGCTCACCGAGATCGCGGTGCACACCAAGCAGATCAAGCTCGGGACCGCGATCGTCAACTGCTTCAGCCGCTCACCGGGTCTTTTGGCGATGAACGCGGCGACCGTCGACGAGATCAGCGAAGGCCGTCTCATTCTCGGGCTCGGCACCAGTGGCCAGCGGGTCATCGAAGGTTTCCACGCGCGTGAGTTCAAGAAGCCGCTCACCCAGCTACGCGACGTGATTCGCGTCACCAAGACTCTGCTCAGCGGGAAACGGCTGAACGAGAGCGGGGCCAAGCTTCACGACTACCGCCCGTTCGAGCTTGCGATGAGACCGTTGCGCGCCGATGTGCCGATCTACGTGGCCGCGCTCAAGCAGAAGTCGATCACGTCGATCGGCGAGCTCGCCGATGGTTGGATTCCCACCTTCTGGCCCTACACCAAGCTCGAGCAAGGGCACGCTTGGATCGCCGAGGGCGCCGCCAAGTCCGGCCGCGACGCGAGCGAGATCGCGACGGCGCCTTTCACGACGGTCATCCCGCTGGGTGAAGCCGGAACCCAAGAGGCCCGGCAGATCATCTCCTTCTACATCGGCGGCATGGGCGACTACTACAAGGAGCTGCTGAGCGGCTTTGGATATGCCGACGAGTGCAAGCGTGTAGACGAGCTCTACCGCGACAAGAAGACCCGGTCTGCGGCCGCGGCCGCGGTCTCTGAAGCGATGATCGAGGCGCTCACGAGTGCCGGCGACCCGGCATACTGCATTTCGGAGCTGAAACGCCGCCGGGAGTATGGGATCGACCTTCCGATCCTCAATCTTCCGTCGAATCTGCCCTGGGAGATGACGGAGATGTTCATCCGGACGATGGCCCCTTCTGCCTAGGATTTTTGGCACCC
>CALJYC010000172.1 GCA_937984275.1 uncultured bacterium
TAGAGGCGGATTGCGGCCGCAATCGCTCTAGTCTATTTAGCTCTCGCTGTGTCCGACCCCGACGAGCGAATCAATACGTTTCCACCCGTGACCAAGTCCGAGTGGGTCGCAAAGGTGGAGGCTGACCTCAATGGCGCCTCGTTTGATGGGCTGCGTTCGATGACCCCTGGGGGCCTCGAGATCGAGCCGCTCTATACCGCGGAGGACATCGAGGGCCTGCGCGATCCTGGCTTGCCGGGCGTTTACCCCTATCTTCGCGGCGCCTCACCGCTGGGTGGATGGGCGATTCGGCAGGAATACGACGATCCTCGTCCGAGCGCCTGCAAGGAGATGATTCGGCAAGACCTCGAGCGTGGGGCCGAAGCGCTTTGGCTCCGACTCGGGCCGCGGAACGGATGCCGCGTGCTGACGATAGACGAGCTCGATGACTTGCTTGGTACAGTCGACTTGGAAACCACGTCGATCTGTTTGGACGGCGGTTCAGACGCGCTCGCAGTTGCGTCGGGCTTGCTGGCCGTGGCGCAGCGCCGCGGGGTCCCCTACACGGCGCTCGATGGCGGGTTGGGCTTCGACCCTGTCGGTCTCGTTGCACGGGAAGGGCGCATCCAAGGTGGGCTTCGCGCGCGGTTCTTCGAGCTGCAGGATTTGGGTTCGTGGTGCGCCAGCAACGCGCCCGGCCTGCGTGCTGCCAACGTGTCGAGCGACGCGTACAATGGCGGGGGCGCGAGCATCGTGCAGGAGCTCGCATACACGATCGCAACAGGGCTCGAGTACCTCCGCCGGCTTACCGATGGCGGCATGAGCGTTGATGCGGCCGCACGTCAGATCAGGTTCAGCTATGCGGTCTCCGGCGACTTCTTTCCGCAGGTGGCCAAGCTTCGAGCGGCGCGGTGGCTCTGGGCCAAGGTGGTGATCACCGCGGGCGGCGAGCCGAGCGCAGCCGCGATGCAGATCCACTGCCGAACGTCTCGCTTCACCAAAACACAACGCGACCCATGGGTGAACATGCTGCGGGTCACGGCCGAGTGCACGGCCGCGGTCCTTGGAGGCGCACAGAGCATAGCCACGACACCGTTCGATTGCGCGATCGGTCCTGCCGATGAGCTCGCGCAGCGCGTCGCGCGCAACACACAAGTCGTTCTGCGCGAAGAGTCCCACCTCGGGGCAGTCGCGGACCCTGCGGGTGGCAGCTGGTTCGTCGAGCGGCTCACCGACGAATTGGCGCGCGCCGCGTGGGACCAGCTTCGTTCGATCGAGGCGGGGGGCGGAGTCCTGGCGGCCCTAGGCTCCGGTGCACTCGTCGATGCGGTGGGCGAAGTTGCCGACACCCGAGAGAAGGGGATCGCCAAGCGCAAGACGCCCGTCGTCGGCGTGAGCGAATTCCCGAACCTGCGCGAGGACGCGGTCGACCGCGAGCCGGTCTCAGCGGAGGAGATTCAACGCCTGCTCAAAGCCTCGGTCGATTCGCTCGACCTCGGCGCCCACCGGGATCGCCTTCGCGCAATCGCAGCCTCGGTGAACGAGGCGGAGCGTGAGCCAGGAGCGCTCACCGATGCCTGCCTTGCCGCCACGACAGGCGGGGCCGACATGTACAGCGTGGCGACCGTGTTGCAGCATGGCCAGCCCGACTTCCACATGGAGCCGATTCCTCAGTGGAGAGCAGCCGAGGTTTGGGAGCAGCTCCGCGCTCGCAGCGACCAACAACCCACTCGGCCTGTCGCGTTCTTCGCCAACCTTGGACCAATTTCGGCGCACAAGGCGAGGTCGACATGGAGTCAGAACCTCCTTGCTGCGGCGGGTATCGGCGCTGCAGCGAACGATGGATTCGGCGACCTGGAAGCGCTGGCTACGGCCTGGAAAGAATCGGCGGCGTCGCTTGCGGTGATTTGCGGTAGCGACAAGGACTACGCGGCGTTGCTGGAACCGGCGGTCGTGGCGTTGAAGAAGGCCGGCTGCCCGATTGTGTTGGTCGCGGGTCGTCCCGGGGAGCGCGAGGCCGCGCTTCGGGAGGTCGGGGTGAGCGACTTCGTGTTCGTTGGGGCGGACGTGCTCACGGTGATGACTGAGGTCCTCGATTCCGTAGGAGTCAATAGATGAGGCGCTTGCCCGATTTCAGCACGGTCGACTTCGATGCTCCCGCGGACGGCAGCTCCTCCCCGCTCGCAGACTGGAAGGCACTAGCCGGTGAGCGAGCCGACCAATCCTGGAAGACACCCGAAGGAATCGAGGTCAAACCCGTATACACGGCCGAAGATCTCGACCCGGTGACGCACCTCGAGACGATGCCGGGACTGGCGCCGTTCCTGCGCGGCCCTTACTCGACGATGTACGTGCGGCGGCCGTGGACCGTTCGACAGTACTCGGGCTTTTCGACTGCCGAGCAGAGCAACGCATTCTATCGCCGGAACCTCGCCGCTGGGCAGAAGGGGCTGTCAATTGCCTTCGATCTGGCGACCCACCGTGGATACGACTCCGACCACCCACGCGTTGCGGGCGATGTCGGCATGGCCGGTGTTGCCATCGACTCAATCAAGGACATGCGCATCCTTTTCGACGGCATCCCGCTCGATCAGATGAGCGTTTCGATGACGATGAACGGAGCCGTGCTGCCCATTCTCGCGCTCTATGTCGTCGCGGCCGAAGAGCAGGGCGTCGATCCGAAGCAGCTCACGGGCACCATCCAGAACGATATCCTCAAAGAGTTCATGGTGCGCAACACGTACATCTATCCGCCTGCGCCCTCGATGCGGATCGTTGCGGACATCTTCAAGTACACGGCGACGAACATGCCGCGGTTCAACAGCATCAGCGTCAGCGGCTATCACATGCAGGAAGCCGGCGCGACGCAGGACCTGGAGCTCGGCTATACGCTAGCCGATGGCCTCGAGTACGTGCGCACTGGGCTGGCAGCGGGTCTGGGTATCGACGAGTTCGCGCCTCGCATCAGTTTTTTCTGGGCGGTCGGCACCAACTTCTTCATGGAGATCGCCAAGCTGCGGGCGGGGCGCCTCCTGTGGGCCAAGCTCATCGAGCAGTTCCACCCGAAGAGTCCCAAGAGCCTCGCGCTTCGCACGCATTGCCAAACCTCGGGCTGGAGCCTGACGGCACAGGACGTTTACAACAACGTCACGCGTACCTGCATCGAAGCGATGGCCGCTACTCAGGGGCACACGCAGAGCCTTCACACCAACTCGCTCGATGAAGCGATTGCGCTGCCGACTGACTTCAGCGCGCGCATCGCCCGAAACACGCAGCTCTATCTCCAACTCGAAAGCGGCACCACCGATGTGATCGACCCTTGGGGCGGGAGCTACTACGTCGAGCGGCTCACCCACGAGCTCGCGCTCGCTGCTTGGGAGCACATCAAGGAGGTCGAAGAGCTTGGCGGGATGACCAAGGCGATCGAAGCCGGGCTGCCGAAGCTTCGTATCGAGGAAGCGGCGGCGCGGACGCAGGCGCGAATCGACTCTGGCCAGCAGACGATCGTAGGAATCAACAAGTACCGCCTCGAAAAGGAAGACCACCTCGAGGTCCTCAAGGTGGACAATACTGCGGTACGGGAGGCGCAGATCGCGCGTCTCCGCGAGCTCCGTGCAGAGCGTGACGAGGCTGCC
>CALJYC010000173.1 GCA_937984275.1 uncultured bacterium
AGCAGATCGCCCTGCGCCTGCGCGGTTTGCGTCTGCAGGGCAATCGCGAGGGCGATGCAGACGAGGTTTGATTTCACCCAGGGCATTTGACACGATCGGCCAATACCTTCTACATCCCGTCTGAAGGGGGACGTATGCACGATGGCCGTTTCGATCCTAGCGGCTTCTACGAGTTCAATCTGACTGGGGGAATGGTTCGCGCCCGTACGGGGGAGCGCGTGGTCATCCTGAGTGAGGAGGTACTCTCTTCTTTGGTTGCCGCCGCAGCGCGCGACGGTGATCTCACCCCACTTCGACGGCTGGGCGAGCTGCTCGGCGAGCAGGTGCTCGGCGGGTTGGACCGGCCTGCGTCGGTGCTCTCGCCGGAAGCCGTGCTCGGCCACGCTTCGGCGGTGACGTCCCTCTTCGGTTGGGGCCGCCTTGCTTTCGAGCGTTGGGGCTCCGCGCTCGTGATTGCGTTGAGCGACAAGCCCGAGCTCGACGAAGACGAGCTTGGCGCGGCGGCGCTCCTCGGCGGCATGTTCTCCGAGATTTCCCAGCGGCAGGTTTCCTGTGTCCCGACCGGTGATTCCAAGTTCATCATGGTCGACTTCGAGGTGGCTGAGACCGTTTGGGGTTGGTTCAAGGATGGAGCGGACTTGCCTGCGATCGTAGGCATGCTCGAGGCGAAGAGGGCATCATGAGCAATCGCGAAGACAGGCTTCGGTCTCTGCTCGACAAGGTTCGAGCCAAGCGCCCCGATGAGCGTACGACTCGCGCGGCAGACGCCCTCGATCGGATCCGGACCGCTTCGGGCACCACCGCGGCGGCCGCGGTTCGGTCGTCGCGACCCGCCCCAGTTCAGTCCTCCCCACCGGCGCCAGTTCAATCCTCCCCACCCGTCCCGCCGACACCGGTTCCGAGCTCTTTTCCGACGCAGTTGCCGTCCTCGCCGTTACCTGAGCCGCCCACTTCGCCGGCGCTCGAGAGTCCGACACGCTACTCGTCTCAGCCGCCTCGGGTCGAGCGTCCGCTTTCGGTCGAGCCTCGCGCCCAGCCTATTCGATCCTCGTCAGGGGCGCCTGCCGTGGCATCCTCGAGCGCGCCCGCCGGGGCATCGCAATCGCGGCGGCCCGAGTCGATTCGCCCGCAGAGCGTTGCGCCCACCGGGCAGCCAGTCGTGTATGCGACCGATCCACCCGAGTTCCCACGAGCGAAGACGTTCGGGGACCTCCTCGACCTGACCCTGTCCTTGCGGCCTCGCTAGATGCTCCTCGTCGTCGACGTCGGCAATACGCACACGGTGCTCGGCCTCTACGATGAGGAACGCCTGGTCCACGACTTCCGAATCGAGACGGCCAAGGGCCGAACGAGCGACGAGTACCACGTCCTGCTGCTCAACTTGTTGGAGCTTGCTGGTATCAAGCGTCCGGACGTGCGCGCCAGCATCCTCGCCTCGGTTGTCCCTTCGTTGAACGACACCGTCATCGACGCCGTCGATCGCGCCTTCGATCACGAGATCATGGTCGTGGGCCCCGGGATTAAGACCGGGATGCCTGTGCTCTATGAAAACCCGCGGGAGGTCGGCGCCGATCGCATCGTCAATGCGGTGGCGGCCTTCGAGCGGGTCAAGGGTGCCGCCATCGTCGTCGACTTCGGCACGGCGACGACGTTCGACTGCATCTCAGAAAAGGGCGAGTATCTCGGAGGCGCGATTGCCCCAGGGATGCAGATCAGCGCAAGCGCGTTGTTCTCCCGCGCCGCCAAGTTGCCGCGCAGCGAGATTGCCCTCCCTCCACGCGCCATCGGACGCAACACCGTGCACTCGATGCAAGCAGGCATCGTATTCGGCTACGTCGGCTTGGTCGATGGGCTCGTGCGGCGCCTGGCCTCCGAGATGGACAAGGAGGTCGCCGTCATTGCGACAGGCGGCCTCGCGGGGCTGATCGAGCCAGAGAGTGAGACCATCGACGAGGTCGATGAGTTTCTCACTCTAGAGGGCCTGCGCCTAATCTACCTCCGCAACACCTAGGGCGCGGAGATCCACGCCCTAGGGACGCATTAGGAGGGCCATGGCGACGATGCTCGTGGCGACTACTAGCGCGGCTAGGGCGTATACTGCGACCTCGCTTCGGCGGAGCTTGACTGGTTCGGCGGGGGGGTCGGTATTCGGTCTCGACTCGCGCGGCCTCGAGGGGCGTGATTCCCTTGGTGGGGGTGGCTCGCTCACTGCCTCTTTCAGGATCGGGAGCAAATCCACGCTCTCGTCCGGGCCGCTCTGAATGGCGTTCAATTCGGCCTCGACGTCGGGCTCGCCCTTGCCGGCGAGCTGCTCGGCGAGAATCCGGCGTGCGAAATCGGCTGTGAGCCGTGCCGACATCGTTTGGGCAACCGGAACCCCCACATCGATGGTGAGCCGATAGCCGCCGAGGTCCACGAGGTCGTGGCTGCGCAGGACTTTCGGACGCCCTGGGACCACACGGATGTCGTTGACACGCGTGCCGTTGGTCGAGCCCTCGTCCACGAGGACGTAGCCCGTATCTTGTTCGCGGATGCTCGCGTGGGACCCGCTCACCGCCGTGTGAGGTAGCTGAACGTCTGCGCTCCGCGAGCGTCCGATCACGAGGCGAGACTGGGCGAACTCGTAGACGAAAGTCGACGAGGCAACTTCCGTCCAAAGCGACCGCACTGTGATTCGCACGCCCATCGTAGCCGCCAAGACTGGGGTCCTGTTGCGCGGTGGTCAAGGAAGCAGGTTGCAGAAAAGTGGACGCGTTGGCGGAGTTTTGGGACCAGTCGTGATGGGGACGACTCACGGGTCGCGCAGGAGAGCAATTCGATGAACACATCTGCGGGTTACTATCAAGCACCTCGGCCGCCACGCGTTCCGCTCGACGAGGTTCTGATCAAGCTCCACCCTGACGGATTCCACCAAGAGTTCGAAGCCGACGGGATCAATGTAGGCTCGGGTGGGCTCTCGATGCGCGCGTCGGTGTTGCCGGAGGTCGGGTCGACGCTCCGTTGTCACTTGGACAACCCCGCGGGCGGCGAGGCGATTGAGATGATCGGCCGGGTCGTATGGGCGCACGAGAGCGGTCCGCACGTTGGCGAGTTCGGTATTCGATTCACCCATCTATCCGACGACGACCAGATGCGAATCGAGGCCTTGATTCAACGCTGGGGTCGTACGACGGCCACGGCGCCCACCGTTCGGCTGCTACTCGATGGCGTAGGCTCTTCTATCGTGGCCGAGGTTCAGTCCGAAAGCGACACCGAGCTTTCCGTCGAACAGCCACTCCCGTTCCTGGCGATTGGGAGTTCAGTGATGAACGAGGGCAGCAGCCGTCGCGGCCGCCTCGAAGCTGTCGAGCTCAAGATGGACGAAGCGACCCCGAAGTTGGTGCTCAGCATCGGCTATGAGGTGGAGGACGACTCCGCGGCCTCGGTCGGCGATGGCGGCGAACGAGACACGCTTCCCGAAGAGACGCCCCCGGCTATCCAAGCGAGTCGTCGCAGCAGGGAAGAGCGGATGCACGATACCCCCCGGATCGTCCGCTACGACCGCGCGGTGGAGAGCGCAGCAAGCGAAACGGCTGGCGACCGGCTGCGCACCTACGCGAAGTCCGCGACCGATCAACTGGCGAGCACGGTAGGGAGCGCCCGCGCGGCGGTGACCGAGGGACTGCTTCCGCGGATCACGAGTAATGTGAAAGAGCTCTTTGCGCTCGTCGCGCGATTCATCGGGGCGCTGCGCTCACAGCTCGATGAAAAACCTCGCCGCAAGCAGGTTCCCCGGAGCGAAGCGGCGCGCGCGCACCTCAAGAACACCCGCCGCAACGGGCGCCGCTACTTGGTCGTCGCGGCGATGGCTTGCGGGATTGTTGTTGCCGGGTGGGGCATTTACTTGTGGGCGGCTTCGGGGAGCGCGGAAGCGGCGACGGGGACAGAGACAGGGACAGAGACAGGGACAGAGACAGCGGCAGCGGCAGAGACAGCGGCAGACCCAGAGGCAGCGACAGACAACGGGGCGGAGACCGTGGGGGAGAACGCGGTTGGGGACTATGAGGTGCAGGGGGCGCCTTTGCCTCCTGAGACGGTTCGCGGGACTGCGTTTGGGGCGGAGTCGGTTTCTGGTGGTGAGAAGTATGTGCTGCGGATGAGCAATCCGGTTGCTGAGATGGAGGGGATCATCGAGGCGGACGGATTTTCTGTCACGATCCCCGGGAGCCTATCCCTTTCACAGGCTGGTCCGATTGCCGCCGCGCATCCCGATGTGGAGCACGCCAGCATCCTCAACCGCGGAGATTTTTCCGAGCTGACGCTACGGTTCGTTGCAGGACGTCAGCCGATCTACCGCGTAGAAGCGCGCGGGCCCGCTCTCGAGATCACGATTGCACGATAGCCCTACTTCGCGCGATAGGCCTACTTCGACCGAGTGATCGGTTGAAAGAATCGTCGTGATTCGCGTTCGACGTAGAGCAATGCTTTTCCGTCCTTCAGCGCAGCGCGAACGTCGCTGACCGAACCGACCGGCTGCCGGTCTGCTTGAAGAATGATGTCGCCCGGACGAAGGCCGGCCCGGTCTGCATCGGAGCCTGGCGCCACGCCATTGACGAACACGCGACCGTCCCCTTCATAACGGAATCGCTGCCGAAGCCTCGGGGTCAGGTCTTCGAGCGCGAGACCCAGCATGCTGTCGTCCTGTACGCCTTGCTGGCGGGACTGTGCACCGTCCTCGCTCGGCCTCTCGCCAGTGACGAGGGTGAACTTCTTCGTCTTATCGCCCCGTCGCACCTCGAGGCTCAGTCGTTCACCGACGCCGTGGCGCAAGACTGCGCGTAGTAGGTCGTGCCCCGCCTGGACTTGCTGGCCGCCGACCGCGGTGATCACATCGCCTGCCCGCAGACCCGCCTTGTCGGCGGGCCCTTGGGGAACCACGGCGTTGATCAGCGCTCCGCCGTCAAAGTTACCGCCGAAATGTGCGGCCAGCTCGGGGGTGATCTCCTGGAAGGAGACGCCGAGCCACGCGCGCTTGACGGTGCCGCTTTCGATGAGCTGCCGAGCCACGCGCTGGGCGATCTCCGAGGGGATCGCGAAACCGATCCCCGAGCCGCGGCCGATGATCATCGTGTTGATGCCCAGTACTCGGCCGTGAAGATTGACGAGCGGGCCGCCCGAGTTTCCGGGATTGATGCTGGCGTCGGTTTGGAGATAGTCCTCGATCTCGTTTGCACCGATCCCCCCGCGTCCCTTGGCGCTGAGGACACCCGTCGTCACCGTGTAGTCGAGCCCAAACGGCGACCCGATTGCGATGACGAACTGGCCGACGCGTGCCTTGTCCGAAGAGGCGAATTCCGCCGGTGGCAGGCCCTTCGCATCGATCTTGAGCATCGCGAGGTCCGTAGCTGGATCCGCGCCGACGACCGAAGCGGGAAAGCTCTTTCCGTTCTTTAGCCGCACTTCGATACGGCTTGCTTCGCGGACCACGTGGTTGTTCGTGAGGACATACCCATCCGGGCGGAGGATGACGCCCGAGCCGCCTCCACGAACGATTCCCCCACGACCTTGCCCACCGAAGAAGAATGGAAAGCCCTCGTTCTGGGGCTTCGTCACTTCGACCTGAATGCTCACTACCGAAGGCGACACGGATTCGGCAACGTCGGTCAGCGCAGTTTCGAACGCGATCGCCCTCGACAGGGCGTTCTCGTCGACCGCGCTCTTTTGGGGTGACGCGGATGCGGTACCGAGCGTGGTGATCGTGAGCGCAGCGCCCAGGGCGATGAGCCAGGGCAGCCGAAGCGTGGTGCAGAACATGAACATAACCTCCCTTTGTCCCCCTAACCTTTCAGGCGACGGCTTGATTCCATGCTTAGGCACGGCGGCAAGATGCGTTACGGAAAATGTTTATGATTACAGCCGCCTAGTGATCGAGGCAGGGGAGCGTGACCAGGACGGTGGTGCCGCGGCCGGCCTCGCTGTCGATCTCGATGGTGCCGCGATGCTCCTCGACGATGTTCTTGACGATCGAAAGGCCGAGCCCCGTTCCGGTGCCCTTCCGGCGCGTCGAGAAAAACGGCTCGAAGACCCGGTTGAGCTCGGTTTCTTGAATGCCCACGCCGTTGTCCTGGATCTCCACGCAGATTCGATCGTGGCTGTGGAGGCGGCTGGACAACCGGACCCTTCCGCCTTCTTCGGGCGCAGCGTTGCACGCGTTCGTGATGAGATTGACGAAGACCTGATGAAGCTGCCCCGGCACGGCGTTCACCTTGGGAAGGTTCTCGCCATAGTCCAACTCCACGGAGACGCCGGCGTCCCGGATGATGTGGTCGCAGAAGTCGACGGCCTCGTGAAGCACCTCGTTGAGAAGGATCGGTTGTGCTTCTTCCTTCGAGGGGCGCGCGTACGTGAGCAGATTGCGCGTGAATGACATGATGCGGTCCGAGCTTCGCAAGATGCGCTCGACTCGCTTGAGGTCGGCATGTTCAGCGCCGCTCCGCGTCAGCTTGCTCAGTAGGTACTCGCCGTAAACCGAGATGCTCGTCAGTGGGTTGTTGATCTCGTGCACGATTCCCGCAGCAAGCTGCCCAAGTGTGGCCAATTTTTCGGCGTGGATGACCTGCCCTTCGAGCTCGCGCACCTCGGTTCGGTCTTGGCCGATCGCGATGACGCCAGCCACCCTCCCTTCGGAATCGAGTATCGGCGCCAGCGTGAACTGCAGGCG
The DNA here is from genome assembly GCA_937984275.1 of uncultured bacterium. GTDB lineage: Bacteria > Myxococcota_A > Polyangia > Polyangiales > Houyiibacteriaceae > SG8-38. The sequence continues at coordinate 6,701 of CALJYC010000173.1, forward strand.
CGCGCTTCCGCCTCCAGCCTTGGGCAGCCTCAGCTCGAACGGGGGTACATCTCGGCCGCGGAGCGCGCTGACGAAGGCCGACAAGACCCGCACGCGCTCGCTCGGCCCCGCTAGTCGCAGCACGTCTTTGGCGACGAGCTCCGTTCGATCGAGCCCTGTAATTCGACCAAACGCGCTGCTCACGACCCGAATGCCGCGATCCCGGCCGATGACCAGAACCGGGATGTTGGCGTGCTCCAGCAGCTTCTCGAGGTAGTCGCGCAGGTGAAGCGACTCCCGGCGAAGACGCCCACTTTCGATGGCTGCGCTTGCTTGAGTCGCCGCAATCAGCACCGCGTCTTCCAAGCGGGCAGGCAGCTCAGCTCCTCGCTCGAACTCGGCAGCTAGAACGCCGATTGCGTCGCCTGCGCGGGACAGCGGTGCGTCGAAGCCGTCCGCCGGCAGTGATTCCTCGGCCGGACCAGCGACCAAAATTGCCTGGTACGTCCGCCGCAAGGTCATCCCATTCGGTGGCGTCGCGGGCTGCACGAAGCCTGCTCGCAAGAGCCCGGCCTCGGTGATCGAGACTTCGTCCATCGCCTCGAGCCGAACGTGGTGCGTGGTGGCTTGCACGATCGCCGTCGTCCCCGCCGCTTGCGGGGACAGCCTCATCGCAAAGCGGGTCTTTGGATAGAGGCGCTCGAGCGCGTGCACGTAGGAACGCAGGATCTTCTCGTCGGTCGCAAACCCGGCGGTCTCGCGTTGCGCTTGGTTCAGCGACTCCAGAATCTGCGAAAGCGTGTTGGCCTCCGCTCCTCGGCGCCGCGGCGTGATGATCGACTTCACGGACGAGACCCGCGGGTCCAAGCTTCGTCGAGCCGGGGGCTTCCTATGTGCGGAGTCGTCCATCGCTCAGCTCTTGGCTCCTGGATCGCTCGAAGCGTCTGCGGCGCGATCGAGATCGAAGATCTTCTGGTGGCCGACGTACGAGGTGGTTTCGTATCGGGTGATCTTTCCGATCTTGCGAACGATCTCGGCCATGCGCTCCGATTCCCGGATCAGCACCTGAGCCGCTTTCGCACCCGCCGAGTCCGGCTCGGATTGGCGTAGGAGGAGCTCGGCATAGGCCATCATGCTGGTGAGCGGTTGGTTGAGCTCGTGTGCGGCGGTGCCGGCCAACTCGGCAAGGACCCCTTGCTTCTCGGTGAACGCCAGCTTCTTTTGAGCTTCGGCTAGCCGTTCTTCGACTCGGATCCGGTCCCGTAGGTCGGCGAAGATCAGCACGATCGCGGACGGTTCGCCATGCTCGTAGATGAGCGAGGCCGACAGTTGCACCGGGATTCGAGCCCCGTGCAGGTCCATGAGGTCGAGCATCGTCGGTTCGAGCCGTCCCTCTCCGCCGTGGTCAGGGGCGAGCAACCGCTGGGTCACGAGCTCGGCCGAGGATCGCCCAAGAAGGTCTTCGAGCTTCACGTTCCCGAGCACGTCGGATACGTGCCGTCCGGAAACTCGCTCGGCGCTCGGATTGAACAACACCACCCGCTGCTCCATGTCGGTCGCGATGATCGCATCGACGCTCGCGTCGATCAACGATTCCAAGAACTCCATGGTCTTGATCAGTTCTCTCTCGGTTTCGCGTAGGTCGGTGACGTCCTCGAACGAGATGACGGTGTGGTCCTCCGCTCCGATCAACGGGGCAAACGAGGAGCTGCAGATGATCTTTGTTCCATCTCGCCGAACGAGTTGGATGTCCATTCCGCGCGGGTACTGACCTTGGGATAGGGCCTCCCGTACCCGGGGCAGATCCTCTGCCGACAACACTTGAGCGATATCGCCGGAGGAGATCGTTTCCTCGCGATGGCCGACGATCTCGTACGACCGTGGGTTCGCGAAAACCATCTGGAGATCCGGGCCGACCACCACGATGCCAGGCGCCATCGACGCAAAGGTCGTGGCGTACTGACGCCGCAGGTTGTCGAGCGGCGTGCGCGCGCGCAGTCGCTCCAGGCGAACCAGCAGTTCCTCTTGGCGCGTCGGCCGAAAGACGATGTCGTCGCCGAGCTCAGCCGACCCTGCAGGGAGATCTTCCTGCACGAGCAGTAGCACCGGCTTGCTGCGCGGCGTTCCCCACGCTCCCGCCTTTGGGTGGGTTGCGTCGAGGACCACGACCTCTTGATGAATCTCGCTGTCGTCCACGGCTTCGGGCCCGAGCCACTCGACGGACCAAGCCGTCCCTTCGAGCGTCCTGACGAGCTCCTGGTACAGGTTCGAATCTCTCGAGATCAGTGCCAGCGTGGGCATGCATTTCCAGCCTACCAGAGACGACTCCACTGGTGGCTCTTTCGGGGCGGGTATGTAACCTTGCCTCACACGGGGCACGTGGCAAAGCCGATTGGAATTTTCGACTCGGGCTTGGGCGGCCTTACGGTAGCTCGGGCCATCCGCGCGGCATTCCCCGCAGAGGACCTGGTCTATCTCGGCGATACGGCGAGGGTTCCGTACGGCACACGCAGCGCAGGGACCGTGGTCAGGTACGCCATTGGGTGCGCCGAGCGTTTGTTGAGCTACGACATCAAGCTCTTGGTCGTGGCGTGCAACACGGCGAGCGGCGTCGCGCTCGGCGAGCTCCAGGCTCGTCTCGACATTCCGGTCGTCGGGGTCATCGAGCCGGGGGCGTACGCCGGCGTGAAGGCGACCCGCAGTGGGCGGATCGGCGTCCTTGCGACGGCGGGTACGGTGGCCTCTGGGGCATACGAACGTGCAATTCACAGCGAAAACGAAGCGATGAACGTCTTTGCCCGACCGGCTCCCTTGTTCGTGCCGTTGGCCGAAGAGGGCTGGGTCACCGGCGAGGTGCCCCAACTTGCTGCCCGGCGATACCTCCAGCCCCTGGCCGATGCGGACGTCGACACGATCGTCCTTGGCTGCACGCACTACCCG
>CALJYC010000174.1 GCA_937984275.1 uncultured bacterium
CCCGGCCTCGAAGCGGACCTGCTGGGTCGGCAAGGCGGAGTCGCCCGTGATGACCGCCTCGGTCGGAATGGCCTGTACGCTTTTCGGACTGAAGCTGCTGACGTAGGTGTAGCTCGGCTCGAAGGGCGAGATCTGGATGCCGGTCGGTTGTTCTCCAACTCGCAGCGCGGTCACGCCTGGAACGGTACGGTTCGTGTCCAAGATCACCGAGCGGGTGAAGCTGATGACGGCGACCTCCCCGGTTTGGGTTTGGGTCACCGCGCCCAAGAACTGGGCCTCGACTTCAGGCGCAAAGGTCGTTTCGGTGCTGCAGATCTCGTTGGGTAGGACTTGCCGGAGGTCGAAGAGGTTGCCCGTGATCAGCTCGAGGTCCGCGCACAAGAGTTGAATCTTTTCCGACCGGTCCAACGACGACAGGACGACATTGTTTGCGTTGCCTCTGCACGACGCGAGCACGAGCGCGCACGAAGCGATGACGATGAAGCGCTTCATCGCGGGAGCTCCGATACCGGTTGCGGCAAGCCCACGAGGCCAAGGAGCTGTGGCGAGCATTCTTCGGGCCCGTCGCTACCGCCTTCTAGACAAGCGACGAGCGGGCGCAAATCGGCAACACGAAGGACCGAGGTGCTGAAGTCGGCGGTGTACATGAGAAGCCGCGGGCCATCGATGACGAACTCGAACGCGCCGCTGATGTTCGTCAGGATGGTGATCCCTTGGAATTTGTCGGTGTCGATGACCTGCACACTCCTGGCGAGGAAGCAACTCACGAACGCCAGGAGCACGCTGCCGCGTCCGGGGACGGGGACTTCAGCGACTTGAAGGCGTGAGGGGTCACGGCAGGTGGGAATCTGCCCGAGCATGTTTAGGTCTCCGCCTGCGACATTGCTGCGGGCGACGACCAGGGCCTCGGGCGAGCGCGAGACGATGTACGCGAGGTTTCGGCCAAGCCGAGGGTCGAAGCGGATGTCCCGATTGCTCGTACCGTTGTCGAGCCCCGACACGAAGAGCGGCCCCGCGTCGAACAGGTAACTCTGCGTCGGGTCCCCGTCTATGCCGATGCCGAGGCGGACGACCGCTGCGACTTCCGCGCTGGGAATCCACGCACGGCTGGCGCCGGGCTCGTAGGTGATGGTCACCTGCTCGGGGGCGAGCTCGTCAATGGTTGCGGCGAGGCGGGGGCGCTTCATAGGCGCCGGACCGTCGGGGCGGAACTGGTCAAACAACAGGCTCGCCCAGCCTTCGCGGTGCGCCATCAAGATGTAATCGCCGCGGAAAGCCAGGTTGTCTGGGTCGTCGGGAGGCGCGAAGTCCGCCGCGAGGTCTCCCACATACACATCGACGGGGTCCGCCGGCATATCGAGCGTGACGCTTGGGTTCACCTGCTCGATGCTCCCCGAACGGTACGGGCCCATGCACGTATGCCGTGTCCCGAATCCTCCGCCACAGTTGAGCTGACCTTCCTCATTGACGTCGATGAAGGTGAGATTGGCGTCGCTTCGCACCGGCACGTAGATGCGCCGGCCATCGGTGGCGACGCCGAGCCCGTCCGAGAAAGACCCGATCTCGACCTCGCCCGGAATCAGCCCCTCGACAGGCACGAGCTTCAGCGCCGCTCCCGGGTCGCGGAATTGGAGGCCGGCCGGAATGACCGAGCAGCGGTCAAAGGGGATGGACACGCACTCGTCCGCCGGCGGGTCGCCGGGGTCGGAAGGGGCGAGCGGTTCGCACGCGCAGATGGGATCGTTGATGTCGCCCTGGAAGTCTCGTTCCAGGCACCCCTGGCGAATTCCCTGTGGGACGGGCGCACAGTTGAAGTCCGTCGCCGGCTCGCACACACACGCCGGATCATTGACGTCCCCTGGATAGTCGCTCTTCAGGCATTCCGGGTCGCGCCAGGCGCTGATGCAGCCTGTATTGATCGCCTCGACCATCTTTTCGAGGTCGTAGGACTGGACGTTTCCAGAGTTGTACTGAAGCCCGAAATTCGAGCTCGTGACGTACACATGCGTCGGGGGAGCGCCGACGGCGTCCGGGTCGAGCGAGAGCTCGATCGCGATGGGGAACGACATGAGACCGGCAGGCAGCGCCTCCCCATCTCTGTTGATGCAGCCGGTCGAGACAGTCCCGGAGATAAGCAAGAACCCCAGAGCGAAGCCGTTCGCAACGCCCTGCGGGCCAAATCGCGACCCCATGGGGCGGCACCCTAGCCGTTCACCCTACGGGGGGCAACTGGCAGCGAAGCACCCTATTTCCAGGGATCGAGGATGGCCTGGTCGCGCTGAGGCGATTGTTTGACGCGTTGTCGAGGCTTGCGCCGCAGTGGTTTGGCCCGAGCTTCCCTGGCTTCGATTTCTGACCCGTCCAATGCGGCGGGGATCGCCCGCTCCTCACTTGGTTCGACGTTGGCAGTTTCCTTCGCCGCAGGTGCGCTCGCGGACGCCGCGGGCTTGGTTAGGCCAGGCCTGCCAGTGTCCGCGCCGCGGTGCGTGTAGGCATTCAAGGCGATCGTTCCGACGAGCGCCAAGACGGCCATTCCAAGCCCTCCGAAATAGATCGGCGATACGCGTGGACGCTCGCGACGAGGCGGTCTGGTAGGCGTCAGCGTGACGGTGTCGGGGCCGACCGTTCGCTGGCCGGTGTGGATACGTTGGAGGTCCGCCTCGATCGACTGCATCGTCTGGTAGCGTTGTTCCGGCTTCTTTTCGAGGCAGCGCATGATCAGCTGCTCGAGCCCCTCGGAGACCTGAGGCACCCGGACCTTCGGCGGAATCGGGTCTTCGTACATTTGCTTGGTGAGGATGCCCATCATCGTGTCCGCGTCGTGCGGAACGTGACCGGTCACCATCTCGTACAGCAACACGCCGAGCGCGTAGATGTCGGTTCGGTGGTCGACGCCGTCGCCTTCGCATTGCTCGGGCGACATATAGTGAGGCGTGCCGAGCACCTCACCGTCGCGCGTGAGCCGTTTCGGGCCGTTCGCGACCTTGGCGATGCCGAAGTCGAGGACCTTCACGAAGTCTTCAGTGTCGTTGCGCCGGATGAGAAACACATTCTCCGGCTTGAGGTCCCGATGGATGATGCCCGCGTCGTGCGCAGCACCGAGCGCACGGCAGAGCTGAATCGCGATGTGAACGGCGCGGTCTTCGGGCATGCGCTGTGCGACGTCGATCGCGTCGATGAGGTCGAGCCCCTCGAGGCACTCCATGACGAAGTAGGTCGATCCATCGTCCAGCTCACCAAAGTCGTTGATGTCGACGATGTGTTGGTTGCCGATCCCCGACGCGCTCTCGGCTTCGCGCCGGAACCGCGCCAGCACTTCGGGGTCTTTGGTGTTCTCCCGGCGAAGTACCTTGATCGCGAGCGGCTTGTTGAGGCGCGTGTGGATGACCCGATAGACCAGGCCCATCCCCCCTTCGCCGAGCAACGCCTCGACGCGGTAGCGCTGATCAATCGTCCGACCGAGCAGGCCCTCGGGTGCTTTCGACACCGCGGAACGAGGTCCGCTCACCTCCGAGTCGTCAAAGCCTCTCGCACCATCCGACATACACCCATACCGCAATCTTCCAGGAGACTACATTCCAACACGCCCAAGCCCCCCCAGCAACCGGAAAGAGCCGAAAAAAGGGGTCAGACCCCTTTTTGAAAGGGTTAAGTCGGCGGACGCTGGCGATGACGCTAGCACCGCTCTTTACGGCGACTTAGGGCACCGATAACGGGGAGTCCGGACTCGTCACCCCCACCGCGCCGCCCCCACGCGAGCCGCTGAGGCGGGCTTGGGCGGCGGCTAGGCGGGCGCCTGGGAGTTGGGAGAGGGGTGCGCAGACGAAGTCTAGGCCCATGCGCTCGCAGATTGCGATGGAGGCGGGGCTGCCGCCCTGGTCGCCGCATAGGCCGGCGATGAGGTCTGGGCGAACTTCCTTGGCGCGATCGAGGGCGATGCCCATCAGTTCAGAGACGCGCTCATCGAGGTTGGCGAACGGATCCCGCGCGACCATGCCGAGGTCATTGAGGTAGGTCGGCAAGAATCGCTTGGCGTCGTCGCGGCTGATGCCAAGCGTGGTTTGCGTCAGGTCGTTGCCCCCGAACGAAAAGAAGTGTGTGTACCTGGCGAGCTCGTCCGCGATGAGGCACGCGCGTGGAAGCTCGATCATCGCTCCCACGCGGCAGGTGAACGAGCTCGTCGGTTCGGCGAAGATCTGCTGATGCACGCTGTGCAAGATCGCGCACAACGCCTCGACCTCGGACGTAAACGCGATCATCGGAATCAGGACTTCGAGCTCGACAGGCACCCCGTGGTCGGTGCATTCGTGCGCAGCGAACAGCATGGCGCGAATCTGCATATCGTAGAGACCTGGGACAGTGAGGCCTGCGCGCACACCGCGATGGCCGAACCCCGGGTTCGACTCGCGATGCCGCTCGGCCGTTTTGGTCACCTCTTCCAACTCGAGGTCGACCGCGTCGGCGATCGCTTGTAACGATTCCTGATCTTGCGGAAGAAACTCTTCGAGTGCCCGGTCGAGCAAACGAATCGTGACCGGTCGCCCGTCCATCGCCTGAAACATCTCGACGAAGTCGTCCTTCTGTGCTCGCTCGAGCTCCGCTAGCCAGTGGCTACGGTGCTCATTGTCGACGGCGAGCAGCGCGCACCGCATCGCGAACAACCGATCCTGCGCGAAGAACATTCTCTCGGTCCGGCACAGTCCCACGCCTTCCGCCCCGTAGCTCAAGGCTGCGCGCGCCGCCTGCGGCGTATCGGCTTCCGCGTAGATGCGCATACGACGGACCTGATCGGCCCACGTCATCAGCTCGCGAAGCTCATCGACGGTCGCAGAGGCAACCACGTCGAGCGCGCCCGAGTAAACCTTGCCGGTCGACCCATCTAGGGTGAGTAGGTCCCCCTCTCGCAAGAGCTCGGATGACTCCGAGTTGTCGAGGCGCACGGTGCGTTCCCGGAGGTTGATCTGGAGCTCGGCGCAGCCCACTACACAGCACTTGCCGAGCCCGCGCGCAACGACCGCGGCGTGGGAGGTCATGCCGCCCGCCGCCGTCACCACGCCTTTCGCGGCCTTCATTCCGTGGATGTCTTCGGCGCTGGTTTCCTGCCGAACCAGGATGACCTCCTGACCTTCGGCAACCCAGCGGACCGCATCATCGGCGTCGAAGACGATGCGGCCCGACGCGGCTCCCGGGCTTGCGGGCAAACCGAGGGTGAGCGGTTCGACCCCTTGGGCGCTGAGCTCGGTTTGGGCTGGAAGTCGGGCTTGCAGGAGTTGCTCGAGCGAGCGCGCGTCGACTCGAAGCAAAGCGTCTTCCTTGGTGAGCACCCCTTCACTCACCATATCGACAGCGACCCGTACCGCTGCGTGCGCGGTCCGCTTCGCGGCTCGGGTCTGCAGGAGGTACGGGCGTCCATCTTCGATGGTGAACTCGATGTCCTGCATGTCGCCGAAATGGATCTCGAGAGATGCGCAGTACTCGGATATCGCCTCAAACGCTTCTGGCAGCGCGGCTTCGAGGCTCGACGCCTCCTTGCCGGGCGAGGTTGCATTCGCTGTGAGGGCCACGGGAGTGCGAATCCCGGCGACGACGTCTTCGCCTTGGGCGTTTGGCAGGAACTCGCCGTAGAGCTGCTTATCTCCGCTCGATGGGTTACGCGTGAAGGCCACGCCCGAGCCGCTACGCGGGCCGATGTTGCCAAAGACCATCGCCTGGACTGTGCATGACGTACCGGTACCGTTGTCGATCCCCTGCATACGCCGATATCGAACCGCGCGTGGGTTGTCCCACGATGTGAAGACGGCGCCGATGGCATCCCAGAGCTGTGTTTCGACGTCTTGCGGGAAAGGCGCGCCCGACGCCTCTTCGATGACGGTCAGATACGACGCGATGAGCTCTTGGAGCGCGGTTACAGGTAGCTCGGAGTCGAGCATGCGCGGCTGCCCGAGGTCGGTCTTGAGGTCGCCCAGTAGATACTGGAAGCGGTCCCCCCCGATCCCGCGCACCACTGTGCCGTACATGTGCAGCAGGCGGCGATAGGAATCGAGAGCAAAGCGTTCGTCGCCATGCTGCCCCGCAAGACCTGCGAGCGAGCGTTCGGTGAGGCCGACGTTGAGGAGCGTATCCATCATCCCCGGCATCGAGACCGGCGCGCCCGAACGGATCGCGAGGAGCAGTGGATTGCCCGCGTCCCCGAAGCGCTTTCCGAGCCGCTTCTCCACGGCACCCAGCGCCTGCTCGACCGCTGCCTCAAGGCCGTCGGGCCACGCGTTGCTCGTTCGGTACCGTTCGCCGACCTCGGTCGTGATCGTGAATCCTGGAGGTACCGGGATTCCGAGCGAAGTCATCTCGTTGAGGCCGGCCGCCTTCGTTCCGAGGAGCTGCAGGCGAACGTCCGGGTCCAGCTCTGCGTCAAGCGGATACAGAAGGGTCACGGCGTTGCAACTTTGTCCCGAGCTGGTGGAAGTGCGCAATCCCGTTGACTGTGTCCGCGATTTCTCCAAGTAAACGCAAGCGATTGTCCCGGAGGCGGGGGTCGTCGACCATCACGAACACCTCCTCGAAGAAGCGATCGATCGGTGCGCCGAGCTCTTTGGCGACGAGCTTCAACGCGTCGGCGTAACGGCGTTCGCCAGTCGCGTGGCGGATCTGGTCACGCACCGTCTCGAACCGTTCGGCCAGTGCACTTTCCGCGCCGGCTTCGAGAAGAGCCGGGTCGATCGGGCCTCGCGGGCTCTCCTTCGTGATGTTGAATGCGCGCTTGAACGCGACTGCGAGAGCCTCGAACTCGGGCGCGGCGCCAAGCGCGGACACCGCTTCGATTCGGCTCCGCAGGTCGCGCAGCGAGGTGCCATCCCATGCGCCGAGGCACGCATCGACGACGTCACCTCCGTGGGCGTCCTTGAGCATCGCGCGAATGCGGCCGCGGAAAAAGTCATCGAGGGACGCGCGGACTTCGTCGGATGGGTTGAGCTCGGCATCGCCGGCGTACTCGCGGTACGCTTGGTCGAGGAGCTGCTGAAGATCGACGTCGATTGGACCTTCGAGCGCGATGCGAATGATGCCAAGTGCCGCGCGGCGAAGCGCGAACGGGTCCGCCGACCCACTCGGGACCAAGCCGATGCCAAAACATCCGACCAAAGTGTCGATACGGTCAGCCACGGCGACGACGGCGCCGACGAGCTGGTCGGGCACGACGTCGTCCGCGCCCTGCGGCCGGTAGTGATCACGAATCGCGTCGGCAATGGCCGGGTCCATGCCTTCGCGCAGCGCGTACCAACGGCCCATCTCGCCCTGGAGCTCGGGGAACTCGAAGACGATGAGCGTCTCGAGGTCGGCTTTACACAACCGCGCCGCCTCGACGCAAGCATCTGGGTCGGCGCCTGATCGCTCCGCGAGAGCACGGGCATTGGCTTGCAGGCGCCGGACCTTGGCACCCATCATGCCGAGCTTCGACTGGAACACCACCGACTCGAGCTTTTGGAGCCTGTCGGCGAGCGGGGCCTTACGATCCTCTTCGACGAAGAAGCGCGCATCGGCCAAGCGCGCGCGAAGGACCCGGTCGTTGCCTTTGGCGATGGTCTCCGGATCCTGAGCCGTGTTGACCACGTTGAGATACGAGGGAAGTAGCGCTCCCCCTTCGGCCGCCCGCACGGCGAAGTATCGCTGGTGATC
>CALJYC010000175.1 GCA_937984275.1 uncultured bacterium
GGCCACATCGACGGCGCGAACCTGCACCGAGTGATTCGGTACGCGATTGAGCGAAAGCGGACCGAGCTCGAGCTCGTGCGCCTCGCACACTTCGACCAGCTCACCTCTCTTCCCAACCGGACGCTGCTTCGTGAGCGCGTCGACCATGCATTGGCGCGCGCGAAGCGCTCCGGCTCCGGGGTCGCGACACTGATCCTCGATATGGATCGCTTCAAAGAGATCAACGACATGCTGGGGCATGAGATCGGCGACAAGCTGCTGATCGAGGCGGCGCGGAGAATCCGGGCCGGCGTTCGTGACCAAGACACGGTAGCGCGGCTCGGGGGCGATGAGTTCGCGGTGGTTCTCGAGGGAGTGAGCGAGGCCAAGGAAGTTCTGCCGGTCATCGAGCGAATCATCAAGAGCTTGGGTGAGGTCAACACCATCGACGGGCAGGAGGTGAACACCTCGACCAGCGTTGGCATCGCAATGTACCCGGAAAACGGGAACGATCTGTCGGAGCTCCTGAGGGCTGCCGACCTCGCGATGTACCAGGCGAAGTCATCGGGCCGCGGTCGGTATCAGTTCTTCGCCAACGCCATGCAAGAAGAAGCGCAGTCGAGGCACGCACTCGAGTGGGCCCTGCGCCGCGCGGTCGAAAGGAATGAGTTCGAGCTGGTGTACCAGCCGCAGCTCTGCCTACGGACCGGCAGGGTGATAGGGGTCGAAGCCCTCCTGCGATGGATGAGCCCAACGCGAGGGCTTCTCACTCCGTATCACTTCATTGCGGGTCTAGAAGAGTTCGGGCTGATCAACGAGGTCGGCGAGTGGGTCTTGCAGACCGCTTGCAAGCAGATCTGCAAGTGGCACGCGATGGACTTGGAGCCCATGCGCATCGCGGTGAACGTATCGGCACAACAGTTCGAGGACCCGATGCTGCTCGACAAGATCCGAAGCGCGCTGAAGGAAACGAAGCTCCCACCCGAGTTCCTAGAGCTCGAGCTCACCGAGAGCTGCCTGATGTCCGACCCTGCGCAGGCGAGCGCACTCCTTCGTGAGATTCGCGATGTTGGGGTCCGTATCGCGATCGACGACTTCGGCACCGGCTACTCATCGCTCACCTATCTGCACGAGTTCCCCCTCAACGCCCTGAAGATCGACAAGAACTTCGTTCAGAGCGTCGAGTCGAGGGACCGAGGTGGGCCGATTTCGAAGATGATCATCGGCCTTGGGCAAAATTTGGGGCTCGAAGTGATCGCCGAGGGTGTGGAGACCGAGGCGCAGCTCGAATACATGCGAGAGCACGGCTGCGACGTAGCCCAGGGGTATCTCTACGCGCGCCCCGAATCGCCAGAAGACCTGACACCTTGGCTGCAAGCCAATCAGTGCGTGTCCGAGACCTATGTCCGGTCGATTCCCATCAAGAAGCGGACCGACGAAACCGGCACCTGAGCGCCGAGCTCGGTGTGCTAGCGTAGCCGCATGGCGGCCGCGACGATTCTCGTCGTCGACGACGAACGAAACATCCTGACCTCGATCTCACGTGCGCTCGGCCTCGAAGGCTACGAGGTCGAGGTTGCTGGCAGCGCAGAGATCGCGCTCGACAAGCTCGCCAAGCAGACCTTCGACGCGATTCTGCTCGACGTGCAGCTCCCGGGGATCGACGGGCTCGCGATGCTCGACCAGCTACGCAAGCTGGAGATCCCCACCCCGGTCATCATGATGAGCGGGCACGCGACGATCGAAGTCGCGATGGAGGCCACGAGGCGCGGCGCCGACGACTTCATCGAGAAACCGATCGGCAGCGACCGCTTGGTGCTCTCCTTGAAGCGGAGCTTGACGCTTCGCGAGCTTCAGCAAGAGAACCAGGAGCTCCGGCGTCGGTACGGAACCAGCGAAGCGTTGCTCGGGCAGAGCCCGGCCATGGACAGGCTTCGCGAGCAAATCGAGCTCGCAGCACGCTCGAACGCGCAGGTTCTGATCCTGGGGGAGCGGGGTACTGGCAAGGAGCTGGTTGCCGCCGCGATTCATGCGGGCTCCGCCAGGGCCACAGGGCCGCTCGAGAAGCTGAACTGCGCTGCGATTCCCGAAGGACTCATCGAAAGCGAGCTCTTCGGGCACGAGGCTGGCGCGTTCACCGGAGCCACGAAGCAGCGGCGGGGCAAGTTCGAGCGGGCGCACGGCGGGACCCTCTTCCTCGACGAGATTGGCGACATGCCACCGCAGATGCAGGCAAAGCTCTTGCGGGTGCTGCAAGACGGCGAGGTCGAACGGGTCGGCGCCGGGTCGACCGTCAAGGTGAACGTCCGGGTCGTCGCCGCGACGAACAAGTCCCTCGAAGCGGAGATCGAAGCCGGCAGGTTTCGAGCGGATTTGTTCGACCGGCTCAACGTGGTACCGCTGAGGGTGCCGGCGCTCCGGGAGCGCATCGAGGACGTTCCGATGCTGGCCGAGCACTTTCTCTCACTGGCGTGTGAGGTGCACGACCGCCCCGGCAAGGAGATCACATCCGAGGCGATGGGGTTGTTGAAAGCGTATCCGTACCCCGGCAATGTTCGCGAGTTGCGCAACCTGGTCGAGCGCCTGGTGATCCTGACCCCGCATGAGACCATCACCGAAACCGAGGCTCGCGCCCTGCTGCCCATCGACTCGGGCGGGCCATCCAGCGGCTATTTTCAAACGGAAACCCCGCTTCGAGAGATGCTCGACGCCGTCGAACGGGACCTGATCACGCGGGCCCTGGAGTTTCGGGATGGCCATGTGACCAAGACGGCCGCTGACCTTGGCCTCGAGCGCAGCCACCTCTATAAGAAGATGCGCGCGCTCGGAATGCGCAAGCCTGACCCGGAGTGAGATTGCGTTCTTGCCCGCGACGACATACAGATCGCCCGACCAGCCGAGGCCACCTTGTTCGATAACCTGCTCCCCATCGATCCCGAAGTCGCTGCCCGCATCGAGGCGCTCGACCTCGAGTTCAACAAGTTCGGGATCGACCCGTACGGAATCGACAAGAACGACCTGACCCGGTTCGTTTCGGCTTTCGCCTGGATCTACCGATTCTACTTCAAAGTCGACGTGTACGGCCTCGACCACGTGCCGTCCCAGGGGAGGGGCATCCTCGTTGGCAACCACTCGGGCGGCGTTGCGATCGACGGCATGATGGTGATGGGGTCGATGCTGCTCGACGCCGAGCCGCCGCGTCTCCCCCACGGGATGATCGACAAGTTCATTCACCAGTTCCCGGGGGCTTCACAGATCATGAGCCGCACGGGCCAGTTCACCGGGAACCCGGATCAAGCGAAACGGCTGTTGAACGCCGAACGGCTCATCCTCGCCTTCCCCGAAGGCGCCCGGGGCACCGCAAAGCTCGCGAAAGACGCGGATTCGTTGGTCGGCTTCGGGACCGGGTTCATGCGGCTGGCGCTCGAGACCAAAAGCCCGATCGTGCCGTTTGGTTTCGTCGGCGGTGGAGATGCGCTGCCGACGATTGCAAACCTCAAGCGGCTCGGCCGGCTGTTCGGCGTTCCTTACGTTCCGGTGACGAAGTGGATCGTGCTCGTGCCGAAGCCCACACGGTTTCAACTGCTCTACGGGAAGCCGATGTACTTCGAAGGCACCGGTCACGAACGTGACGAAGTGGTGGCCGGCATGGTCGATCAGGTGAAAGAGCGCATCCGCGACTTGATTCGACAAGGCCGTCAGCTCAGAGAGAAGGAGATCTCGGAAGAGGATCTCGAGCTGTAATGAAGGTCTTGGTGACAGGTATCAGCGGGACGCTCGGGCGCTTGACCGCGCTGAAGCTTCTCCAACATGGGTACGAGGTGATCGGAATCGATCGCCGGCCGTGGCCCGAGGCGCCCGACGCGATCGAGCTATTCCAGGCGGACATCCGAAAGCGGCCCGCCGAGGATGTGTTCCGAACCCACAGGCCAGACGCCGCGATCCACATGGCCACCGTGACTCACCTGGTGCACCAAAGCCCCGACCGGATGCGGGTGAACCTCTACGGCACCCGCGCCTTCATCCATCACTGCCGCAGCTACGGCGTGAAACAGGCGGTTTTTGCGGGCCGGCACACGTTTTACGGCGCGGCGGCGGACTCCCCGCTGTACCACACCGAAGACGAGCCTCCGATATCGGCCCACACCTTCCCCGAGCTCGCCGACCTGGTCGCCGCCGATCTGTACGCTGCCTCCGCCTTGTGGCGTTACCCGGAGATCGCGACGTCGGTCCTGCGCATCGTCTACACCCTCGGACCGAGCAAACACGGAACGCTCGCCTCATTCCTGCACGGCCCCAACGTCCCGCTCATCATGGGGTTCGACCCGCTCTTCCACTTCATCCACGAAGACGACGCCGCCGAAGCGATCGTCACCGCGCTAGCCCACAAGCTCCACGGTATCTTCAACGTCTCGGGCCCGTCGCCCGTGCCGCTCTCGACGATCGTCCGCGCAGCAGGCCGCCGCCCACTCCCCGTGCCCGCAACGGTATTCAAGCTAGGCCTAGGCCGCCTCGGTCTCCCCTACATCCCCTCAGGCGCCATCGACCACCTCAAATACCCCATCGTCGTAGACAGCGACGCCTTCCGCCGAGCCACCCGCTACACCTACGCCTACGACGAGCGCGAAACGATCAACAGCTTCCGCACGGCCCGGTAAGCCGCTGGCACTGACCCTGCCAATGCCACTGGCACTGACCCTGACACTGGCGCTGGCGCTGGCGCTGGCGCTGGCGCGCTCTGAGGGATGCACGGGGCTTTGGGGAACACGACACGGGGTTGTGCCGGACGGGGCGGCTTGCAAATGTGGCCGGAGGGACTGGGGAGGCGGGGCCACGCAAGCCGCCCCTCGGAGCTCGCGCCAATCGGCGGGGGTTGCTGTCTTGGCCGCTTGTCACTCACACGCCGACTCCACCCCATGACGCGTTCCCCAAAGCCCCTCCATACGACTCCTCGCGCGGAACGGGATCACGTCGCTGGACGATGACGTGCCGCCAACGCTGACACTGGCACTGGCACTGGCACTGGCACTGGCACTGCCGCTGGCACTGCCGCTGGCACTGCC
>CALJYC010000176.1 GCA_937984275.1 uncultured bacterium
TGAACGAGAAGTACGCGAGCGAGATCGCGGCGTTCTACGCGGAGGGCCAGCCGGCCGCCGAGTCCGCCCGGGCGTGATTGCGTGAGCCGCTCCTGAGCGATGAACTGCGCCGCGTAACGAGGGCGGCCCCCGAAAGCACGCCAGAATTCGTGGCCCGACCCCGAAAAACGGGTCTGACCCCTTTTCTCGCGCAAGACTTGCGTCTAAATGTCGCCTGGAATCGCATGACCGGCTCCGATGTCTGAGCTAAGGTCGTCCGCGAGAAACGGAGGCTACGGGCATGAGCGATAGAGTCGAAAAGATCCTCGCCAATTACACCGGGGAGAATCCTGGCGTCATCGGAAACCTTAGGCGGCTAATGAACACCGGGCGGCTCGCCGGCACCGGCAAGCTCGTGATCCTGCCGGTTGACCAAGGCTTCGAGCACGGGCCGGCGCGGTCGTTTGCGCCGAACCCACCCGGCTATGACCCGGCCTACCATCCGGCCCTCGCGGTTGAGGCGGGCTGCAATGGCTACGCCGCGCCGCTCGGCTTCATCGAGTCGATCGCACACGAGTACGCAGGCCGGCTCCCGCTGATCCTGAAGGTGAACAACAGCGACTCGCTCGGCGGGCCCGAGGAGCCGTGCTCGGCACTCACTTCGTCGGTCGACGACGCCCTTCGTCTCGGCTGTGCCGCGATCGGTTACACGATCTACCCGGGCAGCGGTCTTCGCAATCAGATGTTCCAGGACCTTCGGGACCTCATCAATGAGGCACGCGCAGTTGGCTTGCCGACCATCGTTTGGTCCTACCCCCGTGGCGCCGGCCTCACGAAGGACGGTGAGACCGCGATCGACGTAGTGGCCTACGCTGCGCAGATCGCCTGTCAGCTCGGCGCACACGTCGTGAAGGTGAAGCCGCCGACCGAGGTCGTGTTCCAGGACGCTGCCAAGAAGAGCTACGAGAACGTTCCTATCGGCACGCTGGCCGAGCGCATTCAGCACGTCGTGCAAGCGGCGTTCAACGGTAAGCGCATCGTCATCTTCTCGGGCGGCGCGGCCAAGGGCACCGAGGCCGTTCTCGAAGAGATTAGGGAGATCGCCAAGGGTGGCGGATACGGCTCGATCGTCGGCCGCAATGCCTTCCAGCGTTCCAATGCCGACGCCGTCAAGCTCCTCCACGACATCATGGATCTCTACGCCGCGCAGGCGTAGGAAGCGCTCGTATCCGCGTGATTGAGCCTGCTGTCCCACCCATCGTGACCGCAGCCTGGGATGCCTACGGGGATTACCGGGAAGTGGTCGAGGTGCGCGAGGTCAGCGCCAATGTGTCGACGAACTCGGTGTACCTGCTCATCCTCGACGACGGGCACGCCATGGTGGCGAAGCGCTCGAGTTACGGGTCGTACGTGCACTTCCGCCAAGACCACTATCGCATCCACGAGTGGATTCATCGGCTCCGCGGGACCCGCTACGCGTCGTTCCTCGCGCCGGTGCTGCTCAAGAACGATGAGGTCTTCACGTATCGAGAGGAAGGCGAGTGGGTCGTGTTCTATGGGCAGCAGCCCTTCTACGACTTCCTGCCGAAAGTGCTGACCGACGCGCAGGTGGAATCGCTGGGCCAGGAGATGGGACTGTTCCATCGAGCGTGTACGGAGATCTCGGATCGCGTGAAGCCGACGTGGCAGTCGCTCGGTGCCGATGTAGCGAGCCTTCACGACGCGATCGGGAGCTCGGAATGGCGCCGCGAGCGTGGCTTCATGGACTCGTCGATAAGTTTCGTGCGGGCGCACTGCGACGCGTTCCTAGGCAACGCCGACGCCCTCGGCTACCACGAATGGACGAAGATCCCGGTGCTGATCGACTGGAACATCGGGAACTTCTCGGTTGGCATGGACGGTGACGGATTCAAGTTGTTCTCCCGCTGGGATTACGACTGGTTCCGCATCGAGCCGCGCATGCTCGATTTCTATTTCTGTGCGCGCGTGGTGCGCGCAGAGGGCGATCAAACCGCGTTCAGCTACACGGCCGACCCGTTCTTCGACGAGCGCTTCATGAAGTTCTTGCGCGCGTACCACGAGGTGCACCGGCTCACGAAAGAAGAGCTCCTCTTCCTCAAAGAGGCCTACCGGTTTTTCATCCTCAACTACGTGTTGCGGATTGGGGAGCACTTCTTCCAGCCCGATATTTGCCACCGGCTGCAGCACGAAGCGGTGGAGGAGTACTTGCCCCACCTCGAGCTAGTAGACTTCGAGCCCCTACTGGAAGTGCTGTAGAAAAAAGGGGTCAGACCCCTTTTTAGAAGGGTTAACCCTTTCAAAAAGGGGTCTGACCCCTTTTACGTCGCGATTGAGTCGCTGATGTAGGTGGGGATGATGCCTGAGGTGCGGATCATGAGGTCGGCTTGCTCGGGGAGGATGTTGCCGGAGAGGACTAGGGTGGTGTCGAAGCCGTAGGTGTTGGCGCCGATGATGTCGGTGCGGAGGGTGTCGCCTACGAACAAGACGTCGCGCTTGGAGACTTTCGGGAGCTGCTCGCGGGCCCGGGCCATGGCGTACGCGAACATCATCGAATCGGGCTTGCCGAAACGGACGAACGTCTTTTCGGTGATGTCCGCCAAGAGGCCGCCGAGGCTTCCAACCGCGATGGCGATGTCGTTGCCGCGCATCGGGTACGTGATGTCGGCGTTGGCTACGATGACGGGGACGTTCATGCGACGAATCAAATTCAGAGTCGCGTTCACGTCGCGAAACCAATCGAACCCCTCGTCGTCGAGAAGGACGATGGCGACCAGGTGGTCCTTGACTGTGCAGTCCGCAATCGGAACCGGGATCTTCCCCGCGATCTCGATGTAGTGCGCGGACTCCGGCTTCCCTAGGTAGGCGACTTTGCCGTACGGGATCTGCTTGTCGAGGTATTCGGCCGCGAGAAGCCCGGAGGAGACGTAGCGTTCGGGGGGCAAGAGCTCGCCTCCGGCTTGCTGCGCGTACCGCTCGGCCATCGATTCAGGCGAGCGCGAGGAGTCGTTCGTGACCACGAAAACCTCTTTGCCCGCGTCGATCAGGGAAGTAACCGTCTCCAACGCGCCGTCGATCAGCCCCGACGCGCTCTTCAAAACGCCATAGGCATCGAGAAAAATGACGGAGTACTTCTCGGTCGTTTCTCGGAAGGAAACCACATCCATATAACGGACATATTCGCTCTGCCGGGCGCGGTCAATCGTCGCTGTTGCTGCGTTTGCGAAGCACCACGAGCACAAGCAACACGGTCAGGACCATAACGACGCCCATCACCGCGAGAACCTCGATGAGGCGCACGAAGAAGTGATCAATGAGGCCGCGTCCCACATCGTTGAGCTTGGTTGTGACCGTGGCGAGCTGTGAGTCGAGCTTGTTCGAAATCGCGTCGCGCTCATTCTGGATGGCAGCGAGAACCTCGACGCGCTCCTCCTCGACTGCATCGAACACCGTGATGCGCTCTTGTTGGATCCCATCCAGAAGCGCCGAGGTCTGGGCGGAGAGCGTCCCTTCGAACGTGTCCAGGAACTTGGTCATGTCGCTCATCGAATGAACCATCGAATCGATGCGATCGTGTACGCGGTCCTCGAATAGCGACTCCACCAGATACTCGGCGTGCCACCGTACCTCCACGGGCGTTTGCACGGTGAGAATGGTGATCCGGTCCCCCATATCGCGCAGGGTCTCCTCCATGCTGCCGACCGCTTTGAGACCACCATGGTCTTCATGGGAGACCAGCGTCGCGAGGTCCGCGCGCGCGGTCGGCCGAACGAAGAGCTTCCCTTCGATGGGGTGCTTGTCCACCCAGCTGGCCACGATTTCTTTCAGCCGCTCGAACTCTTCGCCCGACATGACGCTCGAGGCCGTGCGTTCTGCTTCCTGGACGAGATGTTGCGTCGTGCGCAGCGTGCAGTTGTCACCATCGCCGATCGCGCCCGTTCCGCCCCCTTGGTCGAAGTAGTGGTGCTGCTGCTTCGACAAGACCCAAAGCTCGATCAGACCGGCAAACGGGTCTTGGTCGAACGCCGCCGCGCGTGCCTGGGGCATGGCCCACATTCGCCATTGAAAGGCATTTTCCCGTACGCTCTGGTCGTCCGTGGTGGCGATGATGTCCGCGGCGCAGGCCGCTACGAGTTGGGCGAAGCGCGTCGCGTACTCGTAGTCCATCGCACGGAGCTGATAGACCGTGAGGTCGTCCCTGGTCATGTTGGCCATGAGAGAAGGCTTGCTCGGCGTGGTGCTGCAGCCGAAGACGGTTCCTGCCAGCAAGGCGACAGCGAGGAGTTGCGGGCGGCGTCGTGTCACCAGCACCGCGCCGATCAGAAGCAACGCGAGCAACCCAAACCCCGGTCCGTCTGTGTTTCCGGGAGCGGCGGCGCACTTGTCCTTCTTGCCGTGCCCGTCGTCGAATTGGTGCGAGGGCTTGCCGAGGAAGCGGAGGTCTTCTTTCGCATTCGCGACGGGCGCAGTTCGGCTGCAAAGGCTGACCCGCATGGGATCGGCGTTGTCCCGGACAGCGTAGACCAGGTACGTTTCACCCCTCACGAAGGTGTAGCCGCAGGCGGCGCTGCTACCGGCCGTGTGAACCTTGATCTCCCTCTCGGGATCGCCCTTCCAAACCCGCTTCACACGGAGGGTGATTTCTAGCCCACCAAATCGGGTGGCTTGGTTTGGCGCGATGTCGGTGACCTCGCCGGTGAAGACCGCATGGGACGACGAGAGGCCCTCGGACGGCGATAGCTTCATGCAGGAGCAGGCTCGGACCTCGCTCGTCTGGGCCAGGCTCGCAAGCGCAAGAAAGAACACGACTAGCCAACGCATGAGCCACGTTGTAGCACGGCAGTGGAACCAGCCGGGGGGCGCTTTGACACTCCTTTGGGGGGCGGCTACATAGGCCGCCCGCGGGCCTTGCAGCCCGCGGCTCGTATTGAAATCCTTGCTTCTTGGAGAGGTGGCCGAGTGGTCGAAGGCAGCCGCTTGCTAAGCGGCCGTACGGTGTAGAGCCGTACCGGGGGTTCGAATCCCTTCCTCTCCGCCAATCGGGGCGCTTG
>CALJYC010000177.1 GCA_937984275.1 uncultured bacterium
TGAGCATCATCTCGGACAGAGCTTCGTTGCTCATGTCGATCTCGAGGTCCTCGCCTACCAGACGAACGCGCGCCCCGCCCTGGACCTCGCTAGACGGAATGAGCTCGATGCCTTGCCGTAGCACATCGGCAGAGAGAGCCCCGGCCGACCGCTTGAGGAACTCATCGAGCTCCGCCGAGACTTCATCGGCTAGCCGATCGGGAACGAGGATGACGGCATCCTTGTCTTGGAGGAGATCGTCAGCCGCCCTCCCCGACAGGACCAAGATCATGTCGCGGAGCACGGAGCCGTCGGTGGTCACGTCGGTCACGAGGCGACGCACGTGCTCTTCGAAACCGGACATGATCGCCGCGCGGAGCTCCAACTCGGTGTCCCGTGCGGCGATTCGCAGGGCCTCGATGGTCGCGGTCTGCTCCCGCTCCATGGCGGCCCGCGCTTCCTTCTTGATGGCGGCAGCTTCCGCTTTGGCGTCCGTCACGATCCGGGCAGCTCGCGCTTTGGCTTCCGTGAGGATCCTGTCTGCCTCCGCTCGGGCGGAATGGACTCCCTCGTCACGAATCCGGTCGATGAGCTCTTTGACGCCGGAGGATTTCACATCTGGCTCGGTCATGCGTCACCTCACTTTGGAATAGCGTCTGCAAGCACGAGAGCGAATACAAAAACAAAGACAGCGAAGCCCTCGATCACAGCCGCGGGTGCGACGGAGATCCCGAACACCTCAGGCTTCGACTTCGAGGTGTTGATGGAAGCCGCACAAGCGCTTCCCTGCGCCATCGCGCTGACGAGCAGGGCCACGCCAGTGAGAGCTCCCAACACGAAAAGGCCGGGCGAGTTTCCCACCGTAACCGTACGGTTGAGCGTCAACATCACCACGATGCCGTAGATGGTCTGGGAGGAAGGCATCGCCGCCACCCCGACGAAGCGGCCGTAGCCTCCTTCCACCTCGAGCATCGCACCCGCCGCGGCGAGCCCGCCCCGGCCAACGCCGATCATGCTGCCGATGGCACCCAACGCCAGAGGGAAGAAGATGCCGAGCCAGCCCATAGTCAAGACGAGTGGTTCCAAGAATCACACTCCTTTCTTTTTGAACGGCCGGAAGAGAGGACCCTCCTCCGGAAGTCCCCAATTGAGGAATTCGATGACATTCAATCGCAGCCCGTGGATGAAACCGCTGGCAACAGCCAATAGCAGGTTCAGGCTGTGTCCGATGACTAGAATGATCAGAGCCACCAGGAGACCGACGCCGGGAATGGCCTCCCGCGCGTCCGCGGCCATTCCGTTGAACGCGATGGCCAGTGACGCGGAGGCGAGGCCCAAGGCGAAGAGCCTCAGGTAGCTCAAGACATCTCCAAACGCCGCGGTGATACGGGTCAGTCCGACGAGCCCTTTGCCCAAACGAGCCAACGGACGGGCGCCGTACCCCGAAAACGCAAAGACCAGGACCAGACCGACGATCGCCACGGCAAGGGCCGGTCCCTTCAGCCAATCGGCTCCTGCTTGAGCGGCCACGAACAGCGTGTAACCAGCGAGCACGAACATGGCCCATCCCAGCGACGGCAACGCACGGGGGCTCCACCCATAGCGCCGGGCATCCATCAGGTTGGCGAGCATGACGTGGATCACGCCAATCGTGATCGACAGCGCCATCATGGAGTTCGCGTCCGTGAGATCGAGAACGGCCAGCCGCGAGAGGAACGTGTCCGGGGCCGGCGCTACCCCGAAGAATGAGCCTACCAGTACCCCGTAGACGACCGTGGTCACCACGAGGGTGCCGAGGACCCAATGCCACCGGCGTCCGGCGGCAGAGCTCGACAGCCTCTTCCAGAAGTACGCCACCAGCAGTGCCAAGACCAGCCCATAGCCACCGTCCGAGATGATCATCGCGAAGAAGATCGCGAACGAGTACAGAATCACCGACGACGGGTCCCAGCTGCTGTAACCCGGGGTCTTGTAGAAGTTGACGAGGTCCTCGCCCCCTTCCGTACGCTCCGAGTTGCGAAGGAGTGTAGGCGGCTCGTCGTCGGGGCCGGGGTCAGAGACCTCCATGGCGATCTCGTGCTTGGCGGCGTACGCCTCGAGCGCCTTCAAGGCCTCGGTGGGTGCCCATGCCCGAAGCGCGAAAACCGGACCGGAATCGTAGCACTGATCGGAAGCGAGTTGACGAGCAGCTCGGTCCTCGAGGGCCGCCAGGCTGAGGGATAGCAGGCGGCTCCAGCGGGTAAGGCGAATCCGCTCGAGCGACGCGTCCTCGAGCTCCAACTCCACGTCCTCTAGCCTACGCTCGAGCTTGTGCCTCGATATACTCCCGGTTCGCACCCGAGGGGACGGTATGCCCTCGGGCTCTTCTTCGGAGATCACGATCACGTAGGCATTGCGCCCATCGCGTTTGACCTCCTCCCACGTCAGGTCCGACGCCTCCAGGTCACGCAATCGGTTTCGCGGCACCACATAGAACCACAACCGCTGTCCCCCGAAGTCGTCCGCGGGCGGGAACTCGAAGTCGCCCCACGGCGCAAGTGCCTCGATGCGGTGCATGAGGGCGTCTCGCTCGAGCTCCAGCTCGTGGGTACGATCCCTGAGCTCTAGGGTCTCCCCCTTGACGCGCACGGCATCGAAGTGGGCGAGGTTCGTCACCGGCCGCTGCTTCTCGGGACATCGTTGAAGATAGCTCAACGCCTCGCGACTTCGTTTCGAGGGGTCTGCGAGCGGAGCGAGGTCGTGCGCGAGGGAGACGATCTCGAGGCACCCGAATTCCTGTAGGTCCTCTAGGACCCGTTCCTTTTCGGCCTGGTGCCCCACCAACGTGAGCTTGCTCAGAGGGACTATGGCCACACTGCCGCCTCTTCCTCCGCCGGATCCCAATCCCGCACTTGCCGGGCCTTTGCCAGCTTCGCTTGAACCACCGCCGCCCTTCCCACGTCACCGAGCCAGATCTGGATGCGCTCGATATGCTTCCGAGTCCTGGGGATGAGAATCTTCTCGAAGAGATTCACGCGCTGGGTGATGCGTCGCTCTGCGCGCCCCAGGATGCGGACCCGCTCAGCGGCTACCTGGATGCGCGTTCGCGCCTCCGCCACGTCGGCAAGGCGTTCGGCCAACGCGTCAACCCAAGCGGGTTTTGCAAGCGGTGAATATTCCGCCACCTGGCACTCGACGTCCTTCAGCACGGGGAGCCGCACCCCAACCACGTTCTCTTGCCCTAGGTCGAGAGCGGTCATCTTGACCAAACCCTTCAGCTCGATCTCGGTGTTGGCCAGCATGGGCAGCTCCGCCCCGACCCGCGCCTCGAGGCGCTCCACCTCGGCCCGCGTCGCTGCGTACTCCTTGCGGGCCTTGTCGAGCTCGATGGTCAGCTGCCTGCGCTTGAGCTCGAGGGAAGGAAGGAGCTTCTCATAGAGCTTGAGCTTGACGAGTTCCTGCTGCAGCGAGGCCTTGCTGAGCTTCAGTCGCGCCATGCCTCAGATGGCCTCTTCCGTATCTTCGTTCTCCAAGTCCGGGAAGTAACGATCAACGAGGTCCTGCTTCATGAGAAGCTCGTGGGGCTCGAAGCACTCCGCGAGCGTGTGCCAACTCAGGTCCAGCGCCTCCAACAAAGGCAAAGAGACATTCACGTCCATGAACCGGCGCCGAAACAGCTCCCCGAACTTGAGGAGCTTCGTGTCGAAGTCCGATAGCTCGAAGGCCATGGCCTGCTTCTGCTCTGCCTCCCGCGCACCGGCGTAGAAGCGCACCATGGTGTTCATGATCTGGGCGTGATCCTCGCGGGTAACTTTCCCGACGACGTGCTGTTTGAGGCGCGACAGCGAGCCGAACGGATCGATGACCCGATCGTGCAAGTAGAGCTGCCCCTCGGTGATGTAGCCGGTGTTGTCCGGCACCGGGTGGGTCACGTCGTTGCCCGGCATGGTGGTCACCGTAAGGATCGTGACCGAGCCGGCCCCCTTGAAGTCGCACGCTTTCTCGTAGCGCCGGGCGAGCTGTGTGTAGAGGTCGCCCAAGTAACCCCTGGTGGCCGGGATCCGAGCCTGGGACACGCCGATCTCCTTCATGGCATCGGCATACGCCGTCATGTCCGTCATCAGCACCAGTACCCGCTTGGAGTGCTCCATGGCGAATCGCTCGGCGACCGCCACCGCCATGTCCGGGACCAGCAACCGTTCGATGATTGGGTCGGAGGCCAGGTTCACGTACATGACCGTGCGATGGGAGACCCCGTTCTCTTCGAACGCGGTCTTGAAGAAGTGGAAGTCGTCGAAGATCAGTCCTAAGCCCGCGAAGACCACGATGTCGGCGTCTGCCTGGAAGCCGATGCGGGCGAGCAGGGCATTGTAGGGCTCACCCGCCACCGAGAAGATCGGGATCTTTTGGCTCTCCACCAGACTGTTGAAGAGATCGATCATGGGGACTTCGGTCTCGATCATCTTCGAGGGCATCACGCGCATCATCGGGTTCACGGTGGGGCCGGCCACCGGGATTCTCTCCTCGGCGTCGAGCGGCGGCTTGCCATCGATGACCTCGCCCGAGCCCCGAAAGATCCGGCCCAGAATGTGATTGGAGAAGGTGACCTGCTGCGGATGTCCGAGGAAACGAACCCGGGCGTCGGTAGAGATGCCCTTACCGCCCGCGAACACCTGAAGGCTGGCGATGTCACGGTCCAACTCGACGACGCTAGCGTTAGACACCTCGCCACCCAGGTTCTCCACCACGGCGAGGTCCCCAAGGGCTACGCCGGTAGCGCGGACCCGGATTACATCGCCGATGATCTCCAGAACACTGGTGTGCCGGACGAGCGCGTCGAGCATCTATGACCTCAGAAGGTACGAACGGGTTAAA
>CALJYC010000178.1 GCA_937984275.1 uncultured bacterium
ACCTCGATGCGGATGCGGACACTGGCGCCACGTCTGACCAGACCGAGCCCAATGCAGAGGAGCCCAAGAGCGCACAAGGGGATGGGGAAGTCGCAGCCTCCGAGTCAAACCTAGAAGAACCTGTGTCCTCCCCCGCACCAGGGACTGAAGTACCTGACATCGACATCCTCAGTCAGAGAGCTACTGAGCATTACGAGATCCGGCGTGCGCATTACGAGAGCCAGCGTGCGCCGAGTGGGAGACAAGGAGGCAGTGGGGGGCGTAGTCGAGCCGCAAAAGCCGGTATCGCGGTCGGCGTGACCGTTGGTGTTGTTCTCGTGGGTCTTGCAATCGGGGGTGGTGTCGCTATGTCCAACTGGGAAATGTAAGCGATGTCGGCACGTGTGAGGTGCAGCCGTAGGCGGCGCAGCGAACATCAATGTTGATGGTCGTACACGCGTTAGTTTCTCGACCACGAGTAACTCCAGTTATTCCTACCCGAGCACCAATCCCTGATGTGGTGCGCACGTCTCAAGCGAATGCGGCCGAGTGTATTCCAGCTGGCGGCGCGGCCGGTCCTTTTTCCTGCGTTTTTGGCATGGTTGCCCTTAGGGCTGCGGGTGACGCTGCATGCTAGGATTCCGCCGGTGGGTTCTACGACCGGCAGGCTGACTGAGTATCGGAGGCGGCTACGGGTCGCCGCGGCGACGGTGCTGGCGGTCCGAATTGCCGCTGCCGCGACCGCGGTGGGCCTGGCGTCGTTCGTGCTGGTGGCGTGGGTTCTTGGGCCGATGACGCCGCTCGTCTGGTTGTGCATCGGATGGGGGGTCGTGTTTGGGATGATCACCGCGGCGGTGGCTTGGTCGATCCAGCCGCTGTTCGGGCTTCGCGGGCACGGGGCGCTCGGGCTGGTTGCAGCCGGGGAGCCTTCCCTCTTGTCACCGCTTCAAAGCGCGTACGAGCTTCAGGCCGAACGGGCGTTTTCGCGGGAGTTGGTCGTCGCACAGCGGGTAAGGTTGTTGCGCGCTCTCGACGCGTCGCCGGCGCGCAAGTTCATTCCATGGCGTTGGGTCGTGCAACCGGCCTTGGCCGTCACGGTGCTGTTGGCTGCCGTGGCGTGGTGGTCGTTGGACTTCGATCGGGCCGCCGCCGGGCGTTACGCATTGTTGCATGCCCAGGTTGGCGAGATCGAGGGAACGCGGACGAGCCACGTCGTCGCACGCACCGATGCCGAGCTTCTCTTCCCCGATTACATGAAGCGTGCGAACGCACGCGTCGAAGATGCGGATCGGCTGGTCGTGCCCAGGGGGACGGCCGTGGAGTATACGATCACGCCAATCGGTGATGCGGCTCGTGTCGTGGTCGAGCTGCCTGGGCGCCATGTGGAGGCAGACCGCATGGGCGATCAGTTCGTCGCGTCTTTCGTCGCCGATACCGACGGGCCGTTGGAAATCTACGTCGAGTCTGCCGGTGGCGAACGCCGAGTCGACTATCGTTCCCGGTCGATCCAGGTGCAGCTCGACGAGCCGCCGCGGGTGAGCATCATTGCCCCAAAGGAGGACATGGTCGTCGAAGCGCGGCAGCCGATCCTGTTGCAGCACAACGCCACCGATGACTACGGCGTCCAGGAGCTAACGCTCATCATCAAGCTGCCCAGCGGCGAGCATCTTCGGAGAGCTGTCCTGACGCCGTCAGAGACCGTGCAGCTCGAGCTCTTCGGAGAGACCGTGCTGCACTTGGAGGAGTTCTCGCTTGCTCCGGCGGACGCGGTCACCGTCTGGCTGGAGGCCAAAGACGGGAATCGGGTCGACGGTCCGGGAATCGGTCGCTCCGAAGTGCGAACCCTGACGCTCGCGTCGGAGATCACCCGCCGTCGCGATCGAATCGTCGAGCTCGAGAAATTGTTGGATTCGTTGCTGACGACCCTGGCTGTTCGTCTCGAGGAGCCCCTTCCCAAGGGCTTGAAGAAGGCTCTTCAGCGGCGCAACGCAAACATGGTTCCGTACAACGCCACGATGGCGTTGCTTGGCAACGTTGGCGATCATCGCGGACCCCGAACCATACCGTTGCTGCTCGACATGAGAAAGCGGCTCAAGCGCTCTCACGAACGAGAAGCAACGGCCTACCGTAGCGGTGTGCAACCTCGCGTCCGATCGCACTACGACGGGGTCATCGTCACCGAGCTCGAGCAGGACACCCTCCTGGTGGCCGACCTCATCAGCGAAGCGCGTCTCAACGATGCGGCGGAAATCGCACGCGAGATGCAACAGCTGCGCAGCGAGATAGCGTCGCTGATCAGCGAGCTGCGTCGTGGGCAGACGCCGGAGCTCCAACGGGCGCTCGCCGCCGCGATGGACCGAGCCGAGCGGCGTCTCGAAGCCCTCCGTCAACAGCTTAGGGAGGCTATGCGGTACGTGCCCGGCGAGTTCGTGAATCGCCAGTCTCAGCAGGCGAGCAAGTCTACAGACGCCCTCCAAACTGTTCGCGAGGCGCTCGCGAGCGGAGACCTCGATGCAGCGGAAGCCGCCTTGATGAAGCTCGATCAAACGATCGAAGCGATGACCCAGGCCCTCGCGCAGAGTGAGGACTCGCTGGTCGAAGCTCGCTTCGGTCCGCGTGAACGCGCGCTGATGGAAGCGACCGATACCATCCGTGACCTCGAGATCGAGGAGAAGCGTATGGCCGACAAGGCTCGGCGAGTGGGGGAGAAGGCCGTGAAGAGCGCCGCCGGGGACAAATCGCTGGCGTCCGAAATCCGCAGCGAGCTGGAGAAGATCGCGGAGGAGATCGCGGAGCTCTTGGGTGGCGTCGATCAAGAGGCGCTCGGCCCTTACGAGTCGAGCCTCAAGGGGCGGGCGGACGAACGCTTGAACGACTTCGAGAAAGCCCTCGAAGGCGGCGACATCGGCGAAGCGTTGTCGATGGCCAATCGGCTGGCTCAGGCGGCGAGCGCGCTCGCGAAAGATTTGGAGCTCTCGGCGATGATGTTTCGCGGACGAGATGGCAAGACCGCCGAGGCAGCGGCACAGGCCCGTCAGGCGGCGGCGCGCACACAGGACCTCCGCGATGCCGCGCAAGGCGCAGTCCCTGACGTCGCAGGCGCGCTGACCGACCGGGAGCGCGAGCAGCTCAGCAAACAAGCCCAGCAGCAGGGCAAGGCACAGGAGGCGACACATCGGCTCGCGCGTCGCCTTCGTGAAGAAGTCGGCGGTGTGCCGGTTTCCGAGGAAGCCGCCGAACAACTCGAAGCGATCGAGCGGCCGATGCAGCGCGCGGCGCAGGCGTTGAAGCAAGGCAACCCTCTCGAGGCCAACAAGCAACAAGAGGCCGCGGCGGATCAGCTACGGCGGCTGCGGGAGCACCTCGAGGCCCAGCAGCGCGCGAAGCCGGGCGGGGACGGCGGGCGGGAGCGCACCGAGGGTGCACGCGCCAACGAACGCGTGGAGATCCCGACCCACCGATCCAAAGTCGACGAGCTCGCCTGGCGCCGCCGCGTCCTCGACGCGATGAACGGCGCGCCTCCAGAGGGCTACCAGCAGGCTGTCGATGATTACTATGAAAGGCTTCTGCGATGAAGCGCCTCGCGTTGTTCGTGGGCTGCGCCCTACTCGGTTCGATCTCGACGTCCGCACCCGCGGAGAAGCCAGCGAGCTCGGACGTTCTCGGCCTGCTCGAAGCGTCGCTGGCCGCGGGCGAAGGGGTCCCCGCACAACTCCTGCTGCAGAAGTACCTGGATGACTACCCGCGCACTTCGCGCGTCATCGAGCTCGAGGTCCTCGCCGAGTTTTATGCCGGTGACTACGAGGCGGCGGCCGACGGGATTGCAGAGCTTCGACAGGACGCTCGTTCAGAGACCAACTTGGGCCAGCTGGTGGACGTCATCCTCAACACCTACGAAACGACGAAGAACTACGAGACGTTCACTCACGGGAACTACGAAGTGCGTTACGCCCCGGGTCCGGACGAAATCCTCGTTCCCTATGCGATCGACACGCTCAAAGCCGCCGCGGAGGCGCTCGAGGCGGAGCTCGGCGTGAAGATGGTGAGCCCGGTTCGTCTCGAAATCTATCCCGACGCCGAGTCGCTGGCGCGTGTCTCGACCTTGTCCGTCGAGGCGATTCGCACGACCGGCACGATTGCGTTGTGCAAGTGGGGACGCCTGATGATTGCGTCGCCGGCAGCGTTGATGCACGGCTACCCATGGCTGGACACCATCGCGCACGAATACGTCCATTTGCTGCTGACCAAGGCTACGCTTGACCAGTCGCCGGTGTGGCTGCAAGAGGGGCTCGCGAAATTTCTCGAAACCCGCTGGCGGCAGAGCCAGGCATCTCTTCGGCAGGATCCCGCCTCGAATCAGTTGCTCCATGATGCAGTGGAGGCCAACGAGCTGCTGGATTTCGATCAGTTGCATCCATCGATCGCTCTACTGCCCACGCAGGAGGCGGCGTCTCTGGCGTTTGCGCAGGTCTCCTCGTTCATGGAAACGTACTACCGTGAGTACGGTCGCGATGCTGTTCAGCAAGCGCTCTACCTCGTCGGAGAGGGCGAAGATGCGAGAAGGGCGTTGGCTACCGTGGCCGGCGTGCCCTGGACGAAGCTCGAGATGCGCTGGAAGCAAGCACTTGCGAAGCGACCCAAGCCGCCCGCGGCACGGCTGCTGCCCCGTTACCTCAGCGACGAGGCCACCGAGCAGGACGAGCTTGCCGGCGTGGAGCTCGAACGCGCGCGCAACTACGTACGGCTTGGCGACCTCTTGTGGACCCGCTCCCGGCCCGCCGCGGCATCGATGGAATATGCGAAAGCGCACCAAGCCGCGCCGAGCGATCCCGTCGTCGCATCACGCTACGCCCGTTCAGCCATTGCTGGGGGGCGCCCCGAAGACGCGCTCGCACCGCTGATGCGAACGCTCGACCGCTACCCCACGCATGCGCCTGCACTATCGAGTCTCGCCACGGCGATGTTTCGGATCTCGAAGTTCGATCTTGCCAAGGGCGCCGCAACCCAGGCGATCGCCCACAACCCATTCGACCCCCAGCCCCACTGCATTCTCTCCAAGCTTGGTGTTCCCCAAGCCCAGCACGAAGCGAACCTGTGCTCGCGGCTCGGAGGCATACGGGAGTAATGTGGCAATTCCTGCAACCAAGCGCTAAGAGGTCCTCGTGAGCGAACCCGTACGAAGCACTCCGCCCCCACCGCCGAGTGGCGCCGCCTCCGACGTGGTGCGGGTGCAACAACTCGCCAGCGCACGCGATGAGATCGTCGCGCGCCTCAAGCAGCGCATCGTCGGTCAGGATGAAGTAATCGAGCTCTTGCTCATCGCGTTGTTCGCGCGCGGCCATGGCTTGTTCGTCGGCGTGCCGGGGCTCGCCAAGACTCTTCTCATCACGACGCT
This sequence comes from uncultured bacterium, assembly GCA_937984275.1. GTDB lineage: Bacteria > Myxococcota_A > Polyangia > Polyangiales > Houyiibacteriaceae > SG8-38. Next base: position 5,375 of record CALJYC010000178.1, read on the forward strand.
CGCAGACGCGCTCTCGCTCCACTCGAACCGCATCCAGTTCACGCCAGACCTGATGCCGAGCGATGTGACGGGGACCGACGTTCTCGAAGAGGACGCGACCACCGGAAAGCGCCACTTCCGTTTCATCCCTGGGCCGGTGTTCACCAACATATTGCTCTCAGACGAGATCAACCGCGCGCCACCCAAGACGCAGGCCGCACTTCTGCAGTCGATGGCCGAGGGGCAGGTCACCGCCAGCGGCAACACGTACGCGCTCGAGCAACCGTACTTGGTGTTTGCGACGCAGAACCCGATCGAGCAGGAGGGCACCTACCCCCTCCCTGAAGCGCAGCTCGACCGGTTCTTGTTTCAAATCGATGTTCGGTATCCGAGCCAACACGAGGAAGTCGACATCGTGAAGCGCACCACTGCGCCGTTGCCGACGACGATTACGCCGGTGCTTTCGGCAGAGGATATCATCGCGTTTCAGGATCTCGTGCCCCGCGTTCCCGCGGCCGACCACGTGGTTCAGCACGCC
>CALJYC010000179.1 GCA_937984275.1 uncultured bacterium
GGTGGACATGGGCGTGCCCGTCGACCACGTCTGCACGCTGCGAGTTCGAACGGCGCCAGACCACGAGACGATCGAGCACGCGAAGGTGGTTTGGTCGCAGGCGCGACCGGATGGCTATCTACTGGGCCTCGAGTTCATTGCGGCGCCTTCCGCCTGAAATTATTGGTTTTTTTGTACCAGGATCGCGGCTGATGCGATTGCTTGCGACCCGGGTCGTCAGGGGTTAAGTTCGAGATCCATCTGAGCGTACCCACTTCGGGACGCTACGGAGGTTCAAGACATGCGCCGACGAATGTTTCTCGGAAAGATTCACCGAGCTACGATCACCCACGCTGACCTGGACTACGAAGGCAGCGTCACGATCGACGCGAATTTGCTCGATGCTGCGGGCATCCTCGAGCACGAAGAAGTCCAGATCTGGAACGTCACCCAGGGCACACGCTTGGCGACGTACGCGCTCGAAGGGCCGCGCGGTTCCGGGGTGATTTGCGTCAACGGCGCCGCCGCTCATCACATGAGCCCCGGCGACCTCGCGATTATCGCGACCTTCGGCGACATGAGCGACGAAGAGGCGAGGGCGCACGAACCCAAGGTTGTGCTCGTCGACCGCAAGAATCGCATCATCGATACCGGGCCCGAACGTCCAGGCCCACAAATGCCGCGGCGAGTGGACGAGCTCGTTCATTAACGCGATGCTCCCGGCATTGCCGGGGTGGCGGAATGGCAGACGCAGGCGACTTAAAATCGCCCGTGGCAACACGTGCGGGTTCGAGTCCCGCCCCCGGCACCCCTTGAGCGCGGTACCGGCAGACGACGTGTTGCACGCATTGGGTCTGGCTGCCCGGGATTGGAACCCTCGGGTGTACTCAGGCCGCGCTTCGCGGCCTTCCGTACTGCGTCTGGATTGCTGCAGCTCCGCGGACTGGCGTCCGCTTCGTTCTGCAGCCTTCCAGCCACAAGCAAGTCCCGCCTCGTCATTGGGTCTTCAGTCAAGAGGGGCCCAACGGCCCTCTTGGATGGCAAATCACGCTCGCCCTCCACCGCGCCCGGAATAGGGGTCAGTCCCCTTTTTGGAAGGGTTAAGCGGCGCGCGTAGCGCTGCCGACTTTGCCGGCTTCGTCTACGAAGAGGCGGCGTTCAGCGTTGACCAACTCGAGCAGTTGTCTTTGGTCGATTAGGCCGGCATCGAGGAGGGCGCGCATGTAGCCGTCGGCGTAGCCGCGGGCCTGGGCCAAGGTGGCGTAGTTCGCTCCGCTGAAGCGGGTTTCGATTGTTTTTCGCACGAGGCCGCGCAGTGTTCCCTTGAGCTCGTCTAGGTTCATGGCCGTTCCTTCCTAAGTCCGCAGTGTCGGTTTAGGGCCGCTACGGTCAAGAAAACGGCGGGCCGAGGTCACTAGAAGCAGGTGAGCTCTCGGAAGTCTTGGATTCGCTTTTCGAGCCGTTCGCGGCTGAGCTCGGCCAACGCACCGACGCCCACGTCCTGGACGCAGAATGATGCCGCCGCAGAGCCACAGATCACGGCTTGGCGGAGGTCGGTGTGGCCGTTCTCCGCAAGATAGCCGAGAAAGCCTCCGGCGAACGAGTCGCCGGCGCCGGTCGGATCAGCAACTGCCTTGAGCGGGTAGGCTGGCGCGCAAAAGATGTCTTCCTCGAGGAACAGAAGCGCACCGTATTCCCCCCGCTTCACGATCACCGTGTCCGGGCCCATCGCGCGCAGCGCTTCGGCCACCGCCAGAGGATGGTGATAACCGGTGAGCTGTCGCGCCTCCTCCTCGTTGATGACGAGAATGTCGATGCGCCTGAGTAGCGCCTTCAGCGGATCCAGGGCCGTATCGATCCAAAGGTTCATCGTGTCGGCAATGACGAGCTTTGGGCGCTGCACTTGATCAAGAACGTGCAACTGCAGTTGTGGAGCGATGTTGCCCAGCATCACGAACTCGGAATCCTGAAACGACGCCGGGATCTTCGGATTGAAATCCGCGAAGACGTTGAGGTCGGTCTGGATGGTTTCGCGCGATGTGAGATCGTCGGAGTAGCGACCTTCCCAGTGGAAGGTTTCTCCGATGGCAACCTCGAGACCGGTCGTGTCGATGCCGCGGCCGCGGAGCATGTCCACCGACTCGCGAGGGAAGTCTTGCCCGACGACGCCGACGAGTCTGACGTCCGCAAGCTGCGACGCAGCCAGCGATGCATACGTCGCCGACCCACCGATGACGCGGGCGTGCGAGCCGAGGTGATTGTGGATGGTGTCAAAAGCGACGGAACCGACGACGAGAAGCGAGGACATGGTGCCTTTCAGGGTACGTATTTTCCAATGAGTGGCCGTAGCTTGTCGCGTGCAGCCGTGGAGATCGAATCGGGGCTGGTGATGATGGCGCCGGCGAGGGCCGAGGTGGCGGGGCGCTCAGAGGGATCGGGCACACCTTGGGCCAGCTCGAGGATGATTTCTTTGGCTTTTGCGACATTTCGCTGCATCACGGCGATCACCGCGTTGACCGTGACCGCATCGTGTCCCTCGTGCCAGCAGTCGTAGTCCGTCGCCATGGCGAGCGTCGCGTAGGGCAGCTCCGCCTCTCGGGCAAGTCGCGCCTCAGGCAAGTTCGTCATGCCGATCACCGATACGCCCCAAGATCGGTACAGGTGCGATTCAGCACGTGTTGAAAACTGCGGCCCCTCCATGCACAGGTAGATACCGCCTTCGTGCACCGTCGCACCGGCTCGTTTTGCGGCGTCCGTCAGCGAGCTTGCCAGTTGTGCATCGATCGGCTCTGCGAACTCGACATGTGCGACCACACCGTCGTCATCGAAGAAGGTATCGGTACGATGCCTGGTGCGGTCGACGAACTGGTCGACGACGATCATGTCTCCCGGATGAATGTCCTCTTTCATCGATCCCACGGCGGACACGCTGAGAATCTGCTCCGCACCTGCGATTTTGAGCGCGAGGACATTCGCTCGGTAGTTGATCCTGTGCGGCGCAATGCGATGACCTCTGCCGTGGCGGGGCAGAAAAAGCAGCCGAGTGCTTCCGATGGTGCCCGCGATGATCGCGTCGGACGGGGCCCCGAATGGGGTCGTCATCGCCAATTCTTCCACGTCGGTCAGACGCTCGAGCTCGTCGAGCCCGCTTCCTCCGATGACGCCGAGTGTCCGTTGTACTTCGCTCATTTGGTGTAGGCCTGACGCATGACGGCGACGGTATTCACCTCGCCCTTGCGGAATACGTCGAGCTGGACGGTCGAACCCACCGGGCCGCGAAGCCGCTCCACGATCGTCTGATAGTCGAGCTCTCGAACCGACGCGCCGTTGATCGCGATGATGACGTCGTTGGCGCGGATCCCGGCGAGGTCGGCGCCGCCGCCTGCGGGGGCCTCGACCACGCGGAGACCTCCGCCTTCCGAATAGGCGAGCTTGGCGTGAATTCCGCCGGTAGGCTGTCCTCGACCGCCCCCGCCGCAGCTTGCAAGCAAAGTGCAGCCCAGCACGAGCGCGGTAACTGTTCGACAACGTGGGCTCATCGTGACGCACCGGCATAGCCGGGTTCCTGGGGAGTGCAAACCTTCAGCGAGGCAAGATTGACACCCAAGCCCGCGAGAGTAACATGCCTTCAACCCCGCGAAACTGCGGGTGAAACTGCTCTTGGGTCGACACGATGTATAAGCTCGTCATCTCGGACGACGAAGGTCACGCGACCGTCGTACCGCTTCTGCGCGACGAGATCACGATTGGACGTCAAGAGGGGAACACCATCCGGCTCACCGAGCGGAACGTGTCACGCAGTCACGCCCGGCTGCTGCAACGTAATGGAGCTTACATTGTCGAGGATCTCGGTTCTTACAACGGCGTGACCGTCAACGGCGAGCGGATCGACGCGAAGGCGGAGCTCGCAGCCGGCGACCAGCTCGGGATCGGTGACTACGACCTTGCGTTTCAGTCGGACGTCATGGCGACAGCCAACACGATGCCTTCGCCGAAGCCCAAGAGTCAGCCGCCGGCAAGGTTGGTCGTCCTCGGTGAGCCAGCCGCGGGGGCGGAGTTCACGTTGACCAAGCCGGCGCTTCGCATCGGCCGCGATGAGCGCCTCGATATTTGGATCAACCACAAGTCGATTTCACACGAGCATGCCGAGGTGCAAGTGAACGACGGCACGGTGACGGTTTTCGATCTCCAAAGCGCGAATGGGATGCGGGTCAATGGTGTCGACGCGTCCCGTGCCATCCTCGAGGCAGGAGATGTTCTCGAGCTCGGCGAGGTTCGGTTCCGGTTCGTTCCGCCACAAGGTGCGCACAGTTTGGAGCCGCTGCCTCACGAAGCTCCTGAGACCCCTTCGTCGAGCTCGTCGCGTAAACCGTTGTTTGTAATCTCGGTTCTTGCGCTACTGGTCGTTGCAGGGGCCGGCGCCGTGCTTGCGACCGTGGGGGGCGAGCGTTTCGAACCCATTCCATCGATCGCGCTGCCCGTCGAGGAGGCGTTGCCCATCGAGCCACCCGCGGACCCAACACCCACTGAACAGGAAGCCAGCCGTAGTGGCGACCCCGACAGCCAACCGATCGAGGAGCCGCGAGAATGGGAGGGGCAGCTGGCGCGTGCCCGCAAAGCCCTGGCCAAGGGCCGCCTCGACCGTGCTTATTCGATTGCGGAGGAGCTCCCGGCGGATAGCGTTCTGCGCAAGACACCGGAGTTCGGGGAGATTCGATACCGCTACGCGCAGGCCCACATCAACGAGAGCGAACGGGCACTCGAAGAAGGGGATCGCGAGACTGCCCGCAGCGAAGCCCAGCTCGTGCTGGAGCTCAAAGGCATCACCTCGAAGCAGCGACAGGACGCGCGACGGTTGATGAGGAACGCTCGCGACCCCCAGCCCAAGCCCACGGCACCGCCGAATGTCGACCCCTAAATGACGCAGGGGCGCAGAATCGTTGATTAATGGGCTCCGCCCATGACAGACTGAGAGTGGGTGTTTGGGGGAACACAGTCTTGGTGGGGTTCATCCGTGCGATGCGCATGGGCGGTCGCGCTCGTCCTGGGGGCGTCGCTGTCGCCGAGCGTGTCGAACGCCCAAGAGGCGACGCTCCAGGGCGGCGGCATGGATCTGCACCTCTTCCGGCCTGCGGTGGACACTCGGGGCTACTTCACCGTCAACGGAACAGAGGTGATGCCCCACAAGGAGTTCAGCTTCGGGCTCGTCCTCGACGCGGGATTTGGCATCCTTCGCTACAACGGTTTCGTCAATGACCCGACGAACACGTCGGCCGCCGACGCGTCGCGTGAGAGCCGAATCGCGAAGCAAGCGTTCACCGGCACTTTCATGTTCAACATCGGTCTCATCGATCGATTGGTGCTCGGCATTCAGCTTCCAATCACCTTCTTCCGAGGCAACAGCGTGCAAACCCCCGACCGGAATGGGAGTTGCCTCGCTGGCTCGAGCACGTGCCTCTACAACTTGGAGGCCAACGGTTTGCGCTCACAGGGCGTCGGAGACCTGACGATTCACGCGAAGGCGCGCTTGTTGAATCTCGGCGAGAGTCCCGTCGGTATCGCGGTGACGTTGCGCGCGGGTTTCCCTACCGCCAAGACGGAGCAGTTTGCGGGAGAGCCGGGTTTCTCCCTGTGGCCCACTGCGGTGTTGGAGTTTCAGCCGATCCAAAAGATCCGGCTTGCCCTAGAAGGCGGCTATCGATGGAACTCCAAGCAGGGCGCGACGTTCATTTGGGACGGTCGCTCGGACCCCTCTGACCCTATGGGGAACGCTGTCGATCCCGTCGACGACCCCAACGCCGGCCGTCGCTTTACCTACAACGACCTGATCACGTTTGGCTTCGGAGCAAGCTTCCGAATCGCGCGGTCCCTCGACCTGATCCTGGAATACTACGGGTCGCAAATCGCCCAGGAAATCGGGACGAAAGGGACACTTTCCATGGAGGTGCTCGGCGGATTCAAGTACTTCGTCACCAACAAGAGCTTCCTCTACTTTGCAGCGGGCGCGGGCATTCCGAAGACCGGATTTCAAGCCGCGGACGTGCGCGCGACGATCGCGTTCATGTACGAGCCAGCCGTTGAAGACCGCGATGGCGATGGAATTCCGGACGACGACGACGGCTGTCCGGACGAAGCGGAGGACAAGGACGGCTTCGAGGACAGCGATGGGTGCCCGGATCTCGACAATGATGGCGACGGGATCCTCGATGTCGACGATGCATGTCCTCTGGTGAAGGAGGACTACGACGGGGATCGCGACGAGGATGGCTGCCCCGAGGGCAGGGAAGGCGACCGTGACGGAGACGGGATTCCCGATGTTGTCGACGATTGCCCCGATGAGCCCGAAGACTTCGACGGATTCCAGGACGAAGACGGTTGCCCTGATCCGGACAACGATGGTGATGGGATCCCAGACGAAAAAGATCTGTGTCCGAATGATCCTGAGGACTTCGATGGGTTCGAAGATGAAGACGGCTGTCCGGATGTCGACAACGATGCCGATCGCATCCTCGACGTGGACGACGCCTGCCCAAACGACCCGGAAACGTACAATGGCCACGAGGACGAGGACGGGTGCCCCGACAAGGGCCTGGTGATCCTCGAAGACACGCAGATCACCATCCTCGAGAAGGTCTACTTCGAAACCGACAGCGCGATCATCAAGTCTCGTAGCTTCGCATTGCTCGATGCGGTCGCTGCGACGCTCAATGCGAGCCCACAGATCACCCTAGTAGAGATTCAGGGCCACGCGGACGAGCGGGGTAGCGACAAGTACAACATCAAGCTCACGCGGGCTCGAGCCGCCTCGGTCATGAATGCCCTGATCGAGCGCGGGGTCATCAAGAGCCGTCTGAGGTCCGGCGGATACGGTGAACGATGCCCCGTCGATCCCAAGCACAACGCCAAGGCCTGGGAGAGAAATAGGCGCGTCGAGTTCAAGATCATAGAAACGGACGCCGGTCCCACTGGAGTTGAGGTAACATGCCCACGCGGCCGTTCTCTGGTGCCGAGGTGATATGTCGCGCGAGCGTTTCGTTGAGTTGATGACCCCTGCACTGACTCGTTTCAGTCAGGATTTGAAGTCCGTCCTGCGGATTGTCGAAGACCCCGAGATGGACGACGAGAGTCGCGTCGCGGCGGCCGGCGCGCTGCTGCACGTGATTTACTCGAGTGGTGCCATCCCGGGGGTTCGCGGAGTGCTCCGCCACTTGGGAGACGTCCTGCTGATCAGGCTCGTGTTGAATGGCGTTCGTGAGCGCTCCCCCGACGCGTTCCAGAAGCACCTGCAAGAGTCACCGGAGATGCTCGAGCCCGTGTCAGACGAGCTTGACGCCATGCGCGCGTATCTCGAGGATCGCGTCAGCGTGCTCGAAAAGGTCGCCGAGAAGTTCCCGACGTTGAACCATCAAGGGCACCAGGCCACCGCTTGCGTGGAAGACACCGAGTCGAGCACTTGGCTCTACGATGCGGTGCACGAAGCGCTGATCGACGAGATCGACTTCGACGAAGAGGACGTCGAGCGGGAGCTCAAACAGGTCGACCGGATCTTGGCTCCGCTCTCGTCTCGCGTTGGCCGATAGCCCTCTACGCTGCTTCGCGCCGCGGCTCGGAGATCTCGCGGAGCAGCCACGTTCCGCGCGACGCCTTCACGGGCTTGGGGGTCTTGCGTGCCAGCACTCGGAGTAGCTCCAC
>CALJYC010000180.1 GCA_937984275.1 uncultured bacterium
GGGTGCGGTCTTCGGGTTCTCGGGAGGTGTGGGGATGATCGTCACAGGCGCCTTGTTAGGTGTCCGCAAACGAAAGCTGCGCGTGCTACAGCAAGCCCACTACGGGACACCACGCCGGGTTCAATGGGACCTTGCGCAATCGCGAGTCGTGTTCTGAGCGGCGTGGGCGTGTTTGAGGTGCAGGCGTAGACTAGCCTCGTTCGCACAAACCGAAGTTGCAAGCCGCACTTACAAACGGTAGCCAAACCTTCCCAGGTTCGATGCGATTCTGTGTCTGAAGCACGCGCCACGCATTCGCGCAGGCCGCGCGGCCTGTGGTTTTCCCCGCATTCTTGACAGGGTCGTACCATGAAGGTGGCAGACGCGAAGGGATTCGAACCCCCGACCTCTCCCTCCGGAGGGGAGCGCTCTATCCAGCTGAGCTACGCGTCCTGGTGGCCTCCCACCTACTCAACCTGCCCCCCGCACGCAAGGAGGACGCGGACCGGAGTCGCGATCAGCAGGATTCTTGGGGCTTTGGGCACGGCGTTCGAGGTCCGTTGAGCGCCGTTGCGATCTTTCGCTGAAAGGATGTGTAAGTTCGGTGCGTTGGGATCCCGGAGAGTGTCCCCCTGTGGTATCAACGGCGGGATGGGGTTGTGGCAGGCGGTTGGTGTTTTTCTTTTGAGTGCGGCGGTGATGGTGCGGGCCGGGTCGTCGCTGGCGGGGTACGCGGATCAGATCGCTGAGCGGATGCGGATGAGCCGGCTGTTCGTGGGGACACTGATGCTGGCGTTTGCGACTTCGTTGCCGGAGCTGGTGACCGACATCACGGCGGCTCGGGCGGGGGCGCCTGACCTCGCCGCGGGTGATTTATTCGGTTCCTCGATGGCGAACATGGCGATCCTGGCCATCATCGATTTGCTGTACCGAGGCACGGTTTGGCCTTCGGTCGAGCTTGGTCATGCTCGGGTCGCCGCAGTCGCGATTGGGCTGACTGCGATGGCCGCGCTGGGCATCTTTACGCAGTCCACGCTGAGCATCGGATGGGTCGGTCTCACGTCCATTCTGATCGCGGTGCTCTACGTGCTCTCGATCGCGTGGTTTCGCCGCATGCCGCTTCTGGCGCGGCCGGGCCTCGAGGCGCCTCGAATCCCGTTGCAGAAATCGACTGGATGGAGCGAGAAGGCTGCCCAACTATCGCTCAGCGGGCTTTGGTTCCGCTTCGGCATCTCGGCTTTGCTGATCTTACTCACGGCGCCGATCGCCACGCTCAGCGTCAAGGCCATCGCCGATTCGACCGGCATTGCCCAAACCTTTCTCGGCGCCGCGCTCTTGGCCGTCACCACCTCGCTGCCCGAGCTCATCGCGTCGATCGCTTCGGTTCGGATCGGCGCCTACGACATGGCGGTCGGCAACCTCTTCGGAAGCAACGTCGCCAACATGAGCGTGCTGTTGTTCGCCGACATCGCCTACACGGACGGGCCGATGCTCGCGGCCGTCTCACAGGGACAAGTGGTGGCAGCCCTCGGGGCCATCCTGCTGATGTCGGTTGCGGTCGCCGCCATCGTGGGCGAATCGGAACGAACTCGTCTACGAAAACTCGAGCCCGACGCAATCGTGCTTCTGATGATCTACGCCGTGACGCTCGTTGCCGTCGCCTACTACGGCTAGCTCTTCGATCGCAGCGCGGACTGCGCGGCGGAGAGCCTGGCAATCGGGACCCGATAGGGGGAGCAGCTCACGTAGTCGAGCCCGAGCCGGTCGCAGATGGCAATCGACGCGGGGTCACCTCCGTGCTCGCCGCAGACCCCCGTCTCGATGTCGGGGCGAGTCTTGCGCGCTTCGGAGACCGCGAGGCGCATGATCTTGCCGACGCCATCTTCGTCGAGCGTGGCAAACGGATTGGCCGGTAGGATTCCATCCGCGAGATAGCGCATCAGGAAGCCCGACTCCGCGTCGTCGCGGCTCATGGCGAACGTCGTCTGAGTCAGGTCGTTGGTACCGAACGACAGAAACTCGGCGTACTCAGCGATTTGATCGGCGGTTAGGGCAGCGCGCGGCACTTCGACCATCGTGCCGAACTGGTACTTCACCTCGACGCCCCGCTCGGCCATCACTTTGCGCGCCTCCCGTTCCAGCACCTCCCGTTGCCGCCGAAGCTCATTTACGTGGCTGGTGAGTGGAATCATGATCTCCGGGACCGCTTTGCCGCCCTCGCTGATCACCTCGCAGGCCGCCTCGAAGACCGCTCTCACCTGCATACGGGTCAGCTCAGGAATGAGAATTCCCAGCCGGACGCCACGTAGACCCAGCATCGGGTTCGTTTCTCGGAGGGACCCGACCTTGTCGAGCATCTCCTGTGTTTCCGAGATCTTACCGGTGATTTCTTCGACTTCTGCAAGGTTCCCTGCATTGGTGACGCGGATCTGAAGGTCCGCGAGCTCCCGCGTCAACTCCTCGAACCCCGGGAGGAACTCGTGAAGCGGCGGGTCGATGAGCCGGATGATCACAGGAAGACCATCCATCGCACGGAAGAGCCCGGCGAAGTCCTCCCGCTGAAAGGGAAGCAGCGCGCTGACCGCCTCGCGGCGCTCCGCGAGGATCTGGGTCGTGATCATCCGCTGGACGGTTGGCAGCCGCTCCGGCTCGAAGAACATATGCTCGGTTCGGCATAGGCCGATGCCCTCTGCTCCATACTTTCGGGCCCGCTCTGCGTCCGCGGGGTAGTCGGCGTTGGCGCGAACACCAAGACGCCGGAACCCGTCGGCCCAGCCCATGAGGCGCGCAAGCGACTCGTCGTCCATGTCGGGCACCACCGTGTCGAGCTTGCCGACGAAGACCTCACCGGTCGTCCCGTCGATGGAAATCCATTCGCCTTCGTGGATCTCGACGTCGTCCACACTCATGACGCGGGCGACGAGGTCGATGCTGAGCGCCGAGGCGCCGACGACCGCGGGCTTTCCAAACTGGCGGGCAACGAGTGCCGCGTGGCTAGTGCGGCCACCGCTGGAGGTCAGTATCCCGTTCGCGGCTAGCATGCCATGCACGTCATCGGGCTTCGTCTCGGGCCTCACCAACAGGACCTCGCGCTTGCCTTCCTTCGCCCAGCGCTCCGCTAGGTCGGGATCAAACGCCACGACACCGGTCGCGGCCCCTGGAGAAACATTCAACCCGCGCGCGATCACCTTGTGCCCTGCTTTGGCCTCCATCGAGAACTGCGGATGGAGGAAGAACTCGATCTGCTCCGGCTCGACCCGCAACACGGCTTCCTCATGGGTGATCAATCCTTCGTCAGCGAGCTCCACCGCAATCCGGACAGCAGCCTGCGCGGTCCGCTTGCCCGTGCGCGTCTGCAGAATCCATAGCTCCCCGCGCTCGACGGTGAACTCCATGTCCTGCATGTCGCGATAGTGACGCTCGAGCCGCCGCGCGATCCCCTCGAACTGAATGTAGATCTCCCGCATTTCGGTCTTCAATTGCTGAAGTGGCTTGGTCGGACGGGTACCGGCCACGACGTCTTCGCCTTGCGCGTTCGTGAGGTAGTCACCCTCTAGTGCGTTCTCGCCCGTGGTGGCGTTGCGCGACATCGCTACACCGGTGACCGACCCTTCGCCGAGATTGCCGTACACCATCGTGACGACATTCACCCCGGTGCCAAGGTCGTGGGCGATGTGGGCCGCGTCCCGATAGTTGCGCGCCCGCTTCCCATTCCAGCTATCGAACACGGCTTGGGTCGCCATCCGCAGCTGCTCCTCGGCGTCGGACGGGAACTCGATGCGCGCATGCCGACGGACGATCTCTTTGAACTCGCCGACGATAGAACGAAAATCATCGCCGGTCAGGTCCGCGTCGGTCCGGACTCCACGCCGGTCGCGGTAGCTCGCAAGCACGTCTTCGAACGGCTCATCACGCACGCCGAGGACGACGGTCCCGAACATCTGAATCAAGCGCCGGTATGAGTCGAACGCGAAGTGCTCGTTGCCGGTGAGTTTGATCATCCCCTCGGTGACCTCGTCGTTGAGGCCGATGTCGAGGACCGTGTCCATCATGCCGGGCATCGAGAATTTCGCGCCGGAGCGGCACGACACCAAGAGTGGGTTCGACGGATCGCCGAACCGTTTCCCGGTCTTCTCTTCCATCGTTCGAAGAGCCGCCAACGCTTGCTCCCAAAGTCCCTGCGGGAATTCTCCGCCTGCGGCGAGGTAGCGGTTGCAGGCCTCGGTCGTGATCGTGAACCCCGGCGGAACCGGAACCCCGAGCCGGTTCATCTCAGCGAGGTTCGCTCCCTTGCCGCCAAGAAGCCCGCGGACTCGATCCCAGTCGCCATCGACAGCGGCTTCCGCTTCATCGAGCTCATCGAGTGTGTAGACCCACTTCGTCGTCATCGGAGCTCCTCCTGACGCGCTCTGCGCGTCGTTGAGAAGGCTTTAGCCAAGGGCGAGTGACCGTGCAACGACGCGGGGCACTACCGTTATCGGCCAAGCTCGTTGGCGGGCCGCCACTCTCTCGCCGACGGGCGCCAGCACGCGACGGCCGCTGAGCCCTTCTCCGTGGGGTTTGTGGCGGGCACGCGCCTTGCTCGGCGGGGCTTGGTGCTTCCGTGGATCGCAGCGGCGTGGTTGAGCGGGCTGTTCGTCGGCGCGCAATGGCAGCCGGAGGAAGGGCCGATATTCGCCGGTGCGGCCTTGATTGGGGCGCTCGGTGTGGCTCTGCATGGCCGTGAGCTCGGGGCTCGACTGTGGAGCGCGCCGCTTGCTTGTCTCGCCTTCTGCTGCGGGCTCGGCGTGGCGCACGTGGCGCCGGAGCCATGTTCGGTTCGCGGCGAAGCGCGGTTGACCGCGCGTGTCGAGTCGGTTCGCCATGGCTTCGGGGACGCGCGTCTTCGCTTGCGGGTTCTCGAAGGACGTTTGTCGGAGTCGGGGCAAGCGCTGGACGCCGAGCTCGCGGTCGCCGCAAAGATCGACGGTGCCGGCGCGCCCCCGCCCAACAGCACCATTTCGCTCCAAGCGGACCTCCGCCCGCGCACCGAGCTCCGCAACACGTCACCGCATCCAAATCTCTCTCTTCGCCAGGGCGGCGGGTGCTGGGCGCGGTGGCGCGAACCGGCAGCGCTCGAAGTCGTCGAGGTGTCTCGCGGGGCCGCCGCCATCGATCGGGCTCGTGCTCGCATACGGAGACACATGAACGAGACGTTGCCGCAGGAGGTAGCTGGCGTGGCCCGGGCGCTGGTGCTCGGCGACGGTGGGGCGCTCGGTTACGCGCAGCGGAAGACCATTGCGGCGGTCGGCCTTGCGCACTTGTTTGCCGTCTCCGGGCTCCACGTCGCCTTGGTGAGTGGAACACTGGTCCGGTCCCTCCACTGGCTGGTTCGGGGCTCCGCGATCGGTTTCGACCCCCGACGCCTGGCCGCGGGCATCGGCATCCCCCTCACCTTGTTGCACGCTATGTTTGCCGGCGGGTCGCCAAGCGCATGGCGGGCCGCAATCACGGCCGCGCTCACCTGGGGGCTCGTCGTGATCGGCCGGCGTCCATCGGCAACCGCCGTGACCGCCACCGCAGCGTTGATCCTCTCCGCTCCCGATCCGGCGATGGCCCTTCGACCGGCGTTCCTGCTCTCGATCGTCGCCACGTCCGCCATCCTGAGTGCGCCCCGAACCTCGAGGGCACAGCGTTGGTCCCGCCTTCGCGCATCGGCGACCATCAGCGCTCGCACCCTGGTCGCAACGACACCGATGGTGTGGTGGTGGTTCGGCGGAGTCCCCCTCATCGGATGGCTCACAAACATCCTCGTCCTGCCGTTTGGCAGCTGGGTGGTCATCCCCTTGGCGCATGTCTTCGCTCTGACGACCTCGATACCCGCAGCGACCGAAGCCGTCGGCGCCGCGTTGACGGTCGCCGTCCAGGTGCTGCTCTCCGTCTGCGACGCGTTCGCCCCCCTCACCGTGACGCGGCGTCTCCCACCGCTCGACGTCACGCAGGGTTTGATCGTCCTCGGGGGCTGCCTACTGCTCTTGGTTGCTCGGGGCTGGCGCGCGCGTTTGGCCGTTCTCGCCCTGTCGGCGCTCTTGTGGCTCGGAGCCGACCGCGCGCTGGTCGCGCGCGAGCAACCCCACGACCTCCTCCGCGTGTCGTTCATCGACGTGGGCCAGGGAGACGCGACGCTGATCGATTTCCCGAACGGACAGCTCGCGTTGGTCGACACTGGGCAAGGAGAGCGTCATCCAGCCGTCCGGGAGCTCCGCGGCCTCCTCACAGCCCGCCGACGTTCGCGAATCGACTTGGTCGTGATCACGCACGGCCACCCGGACCATTACGGCGGCCTTCGGAACCTGGTCGACGAGGTCGCAATCGCAGAGCTCTGGCTCAACGGGCAGTTGCTCACCGAAGAGCACGACGGGGCGATGGCTCGCCTAGTCTCGTCCGCGATGGCGCGAGGAACCCGAGTTCGCTTTACGCCTGAGCTTTGTGGCCAGAGTCCGAGCTTCGGCGGCGCCCACCTCGAGGTCTTGTGGCCCTGTCCACGGTACGACGCGGCCCTCGGGCTCAACGACAACTCAATCGCCCTGAGGCTCGCTTTCGGCCGACGGTCCTTCCTGCTTACCGGAGACCTCGAACACGACTCGGAGCGGTTGCTCGTCGCGGCTGGGCGCATCCAAGTTGCCGACGTCTTGAAGGTCGCCCACCACGGCTCGAGGACGTCGACCTCGCCCTCCTTCCTCGCCGCTTCCCGCCCTTCCCTCGCCGTGATCAGCTGCGGTGCTGGAAATCGCTACGGCCATCCGAGCCCGCAGGTGGTCGCGCGGCTACGCGACGCCGGAGCAAGGGTTCTTCGAACCGATGTCCGCGGCGGAGTGATCGTCTCGACCGACGGACAGTGGCTGGAGATCCGCCGCTAAGCCCCGATGGGCTTCTCGAACAGTCGATAGCGCTTGTAGATCGTCGCGCCCATGCTCCGAATGGCCGCGTTGATCAGGCGGTTGTCTTCGAGAGTCCAGCCGAGCTCGGCCCAGTCGTAACCCTGCTTCAACCCGCGTCGCACGAGCTCCGCGATGACCGCCATGGCAAGCGGCGCGTAACGCTTCTTTCCGCGCAGATCCGTCCGAATGCCGAGCAGCATCAAGCGTGCCGACTTCGGCCGCCGGATCTTCAATCGCCAAATCAGCTTCGCGACGGTGACCGGGGTTAGCTTCCCCTTGAAGTCGGCGATGACTTCGTTGAGGTTGGGCAAGCACACACAGATCGCGACCGGCTGCCCATCGATCTCGGCAAAGAATGAGAGCTCTTTATCGAGGATGAGGTGTAAATCAGCCGCCATCTTCTTGGCTTCTGCGTCCGTCGCTGGAACGAAGCCCCAATTGTGTTGCCAAGCGTCGTTGAAGACATCGAGAATCTCGCGGACTTCCTTCTTGAGGTGTCGGGGGCTCACCGATCGGAACCGAACCTCCGGAAGGCTGGTGATCGTCTCCCAGGCCTTTTGGGCGCGCGGCGGCGGCGGCACCACCCGGTGTTTCCACCCATAGCAGTCCTTCACCTTCTCCAAGCCCGCACCTTCGGCAAGCCCTGCCTGATAAGAGCGGTGATGAGGCGACATGATCGTCGGAGGCGAATCGAAGCCTTCGACGAGCATCCCGGTTTCTTCGTTGATCGACAGCGAGAACGGCCCGCGCATGACCGTCATCCCGTGGTTCGCAAGCCAACCCTCGGCGGCGGCCACCAATGCCGATGCGACCTCTTGGTCGTCCACGGTATCGAAGAAACCAAAGAACCCGGCATTGTCCTTGTGGATGCGTAGATGTTCGTGATCGATCTGCGCCGAGATCCGGCCCACCGCCTTCCCATCTTTCCAGGCTGTGAACAACGCGACCTCGGCGTGCTCGAAGAAGGGGTGCTTCTCCGGGGTTAGCCGATCGGTGATCTCCATGTGGAGGGGCGGCACCCAAGCCGGGTCGTCGCGAAATACCTCGAAGGCGACCTGGATGAAGTCCTCCACGTCTTTGCCAGGCTGGTGCTGCTTGATCTCGACGCTCATACCTTGAGGGGTCCGACCATGTCTTCCGGATTGATCGCCTCGTCGAACTGCTCGCCGGTCAGCAAGCCCAGCTCGATCACCGCCTCTCGGAGAGTCGTGTTGCCCTTGTAGGCATGCTTGGCGACTTTGGCGGCGTTGTCGTAGCCAATGAGCGGGTTCAAGGCGGTCACCAGCATGAGCGAGCGGCGGAGCTTGTCGTCGATCGTCTCTAGGTTCGGTTCAATGCCCACGGCGCAGTTGTCGTTGAAGCTCTGACACGTATCGCCGAGCAGCCGAATCGACTGCAGGAGGTTGTACGCCATCACCGGCTTGTAGACGTTGAGCTCGAAATTGCCTTGCGAACCCGCGATCCCGATGGTTGCGTCGTTCCCCATCACCTGCGTGCAAACCATCGTCATCGCTTCGCACTGCGTCGGGTTCACTTTGCCAGGCATGATCGAGCTTCCGGGCTCGTTTTCAGGAATGCGAATCTCTCCGATGCCCGACCGCGGCCCGGACGACAACCAACGCACGTCGTTCGCTATCTTCATGAGCGCCACGGCCAGCTGCTTGAGCCCGCCGCTCGTGCCAACGAACGCATCATGCGCAGCGAGCGCCGCGAACTTGTTCGGCGCTGATATGAACTCCTTGCCGCTGAGCGCTGCGATCTTCTCGGCCACGCGGTCCGCGTACTTCGGGTGCGTGTTGAGGCCGGTGCCGACGGCCGTTCCCCCGAGCGCCAGCTCACGAAGC
This sequence comes from uncultured bacterium, assembly GCA_937984275.1. Classification (GTDB taxonomy): domain Bacteria; phylum Myxococcota_A; class Polyangia; order Polyangiales; family Houyiibacteriaceae; genus SG8-38. The sequence continues at coordinate 8,744 of CALJYC010000180.1, forward strand.
TGAGGCATGGTCGCCTCGACTGCCGCCAATGCGTGATCGATCTGCGAGACCCAGCCGCTAATCTCCTGACCCAACGTGAGAGGCGTCGCGTCCTGAAGATGGGTTCGCCCGATCTTCACGATGCTGGCAAATGCCTTGGCCTTGCCGTCGAGGGTGTCACGAAGCACCCGCACCTTCGGCAGCATTTCCTCGACCGCAATGACCGCTGCGATGTGCATGGCGGTCGGGAACGTGTCGTTCGAGGACTGTGACCGGTTAACGTGGTCGTTCGGGTGAACCGGCTTCTTGCTACCCATTTCGCCGCCAGCAAGCTCGATCGCACGGTTCGAGATGACCTCGTTGACGTTCATATTTGACTGCGTGCCGGAGCCTGTCTGCCAAACCACCAGTGGAAAGTGGTCGTCGAGCTTGCCCTCGATGACCTCGTCGGCCGCGCGGACGATCAAATCGCATACGTCCTTCTCGAGGTTGTCGAGCTCGTGATTGGTGAGCGCGGCAGCCTTCTTGAGGATTCCAAACGCATGGACAATCTCGATCGGCATCTTCTCGTTGCCGATTCGGAAGTTCATACGCGACCTCATGGTCTGTGCGCCGTAGTACTTGTCCGCAGGCACCTCGATCGGGCCCATCGAATCGGTTTCCACACGCGTCGTCATCTGACCTCCGGGCGCTCACTTACCGCGTCCTTGACCCAATGTCGATTCCTCGTAGGAGCCTTGATAGATGCTCCCGGCACGGCCTCAGCTCCCGACTCAGCCATGCCCCGCCTGCGGGCGGGAGGTCGACCCGCTCCGCGCGGGGCGCGTGCTGTGGCTCGAAGACGGGGTTCGATTTTTGTGCGGCGAGGACTGCCGGGCTCGGTTCCTCCGAGGAGAGCGTGAGTTCGAGGCTCCGGCAAACCGGCCCGCGGAGCAGCCTCGTATCGAGCGCCCATCCATTCCGGATCTGGTCCGCGAAGCCACGGTGGTCCGGAACGAGGACGAGACCGGCAACCTCGATGGAACCCAGACGCGCCGCCACGATCCGGTCATCGCAGCCGCCCTCGCCGTCCTCGCGCTTGCCCTTCTCCTCCTCACGCCGAGCCCGGAGCTAGGCTGGCTCGCAGCTTTTCTCATCGTTCTTTGCGGGGCCCTCAACGCACGCATTCGGCTCACGACATTGCGGGGAACCCGTTCTCTCCGACTGGTTGCGCCGCTCGGACTCACGCTCGCCGCCGCCGCGGGCGTGTCGGCACCCGACCCCGAAGCTCAGCGCTGGTCGCTCGTGGGAGCCGCGGTCGCGGCCATCGTGATCTCGATCCGTAACTGGGTCCACTCTTCACTGTCCTCGTCGCTGCGCGCCGCGGCACAGGAGCTTCGCGAAACCTTGCCTCTGAAAGCGCGTGTGCCCACTCACGACCCGTCGGCCTACGAAGAGGTGCCGGCCGCAAGCCTGCGCCAAGGCGACCTCGTCATCGTGCTGGAGGACGAGCTCGCGCCAGCTGATGGCGTGGTCGAAGAAGGTTCGGGATTGGGCTTGCGATATCCCAAGGCCGCGCACACCAGACCGTACAACGAGGGCGACTTCATCCTCGCAGGCACCCGCATGTTGGAGGGCGCAGCCACCATTCGCGTTCGCCGAACCGGTCACGACCGCGGCATCGTGCGCGCGATCGAGCTCGGCAGACGCAGGCAGCAGGACCGTGCCGTGGCGTCCCGTCTACGATTTGCGGTCACGCGGTGGAGCTGGCTGGTGTTGGCACCTGCAGCGATCGCCGTATTCGTCTGGGCCGGGCCGGCGGCGGCTGCGACGTTGCTGCTCGGGGTGCCCGTCCTTGCTCTGGTGGCCTCGCTCGACGTCCCGCTCGACGCGGGCGCCTTGGCATCTGGGCGGCGGGGCATGTTCTTTGGCAACTCGCGCGCGCTTCGCGACGCCGGGCGAACGGCCACGACCGCCATTCTCTTGCGAGGCGCCCTCACGGCCGGGGAACCGATCGTGCAGCAGGCGCACCCACTTGGAAGCATGGAGTTCGACCGCGTCCTCGCACTCGCAGCAGCCGTCGAGAAGGCAGCCGAGGACCACCCGGTCGCCCGGGCCATCCAAAGGTACGCCGACGAGCATGGCCGCGCCGCCGCCGCGGTGCGCAAGGAGCGTGTGCGCGCGGGTCTCGGAGTGACCGCGGTGACGTCTCACGGCGTTCCTGTCGTCGTCGGCCGGCGGCAACTCCTGCTCGACGAAGGCATCAGTGTCGCCACAGCCGACAGCGACGCCACCCACATCGAGAGCGAGGGACTGACTCCGATCTTCATCGCGATCGACGGCCGCCTCGAGGCACTAGTGGCCATTCTCGATCCGATCCACGTCGGCGCCCGCGACGCCGTCCAGCGGATCGCCGACCTGCCCTGCGACGTGGTCATCCTGTCCGGAGACGATCGGCGCACCGTCGAGCGCATCGCTGCCCAGCTCGGTGCGCCGCGGGTCAAAGCTCCTCTGCTGCCCCACGAACGCGTCACCGAGGTGCGAGCGCTGCGCGAGACCGGCGGCATCACCGCCACGATCGGCCGTGGGGGCGAAGACGACGCGGTGCTGGCCGCGGCAAATGTCCCAATCTCCCTCCGCCTGGTTGGCTCCGCTCTGGAGGACCGCGGTGCGGTGGTTGCCAGTCAAGACGTGCGCGACGCTGCCGACGCCCTATGGATCGCCCGGGCCGTTCGGCGGGCAACGTGGCGAAGCATCGGCTCGTGTGCCGTGGCGGCTGCCTTGGTGGTACTCGGTGTGACATTCGGTTGGATGACACCCGTCGTCGCCGCGCTATGTGGCCTCGCGACCGAGGCGTGGACGCTTCGGGCTGGCTCCCGCCTGCTTCGCCGTGTAGATCTCCGAGTGCCGATGCAGCAATAGCGGAGAACGAACGATGAGTGATAAGGCATGGGGCGGCCGGTTCGAGCAGGAGCTGGACGCGATCGCAGCGAGATTCAGCGCAAGCGTGGACGTCGATGGACGCCTGTGGCCGCAGGACATCGAGGGCTCGATCGCACACGTGCGCATGCTCGCCGATCAAAACATCCTGTCCGTCGGCGACGCGAAGCAAATCGTCGCCGGCCTGGAGACGATCCGTGCATCGATCGAGCGGGGCGAGTTCGTCTGGGACGACAGCAAGGAAGACGTCCACATGAACATCGAGGCTGCGTTGAGCAGCGCGATCGGCGAGGCCGGCGGACGTCTCCACACCGGGCGAAGCCGTAACGACCAAGTCGCAACCGATATGCGGCTCTGGACACGGCAGGCGTGCGGGTCCGTCGTGGACGACATCGACGCGCTCCTCGAGGTTCTGGCCGACACGGCCGACGGGCACCTCGACTTTCTGATGCCCGGGTACACCCACCTGCAGCGCGCACAGCCGGTGAGACTGGCGCATCATCTCTTGGCCTGGGCCGAGATGCTCGAGCGAGATCGTGGCCGCCTCGTAGACGCCGCAAAGCGCATGAACGAATCCCCCCTTGGCAGTGCGGCCCTCGCGGGCACGACCTTTGCGGTCGACCGAGAGGCGACCGCCAAAGCGCTCGGTTTCGACCGGCCGATGCGGAATTCACTCGACGCGGTCAGCAGTCGAGACTTTCTCCTCGAAGCCGTGAGCGCGCTGGCGATTTGCTCCGTGCACTTGTCACGGATCGCGGAGGAGCTCGTGCTCTGGTCGAGCCAGGAGTTCGCCTTCATGCAAATGAGCGACGCCTTCACCACCGGTTCGTCTATCATGCCGCAGAAGAAAAACCCCGACATGCCCGAGCTCGTGCGCGGCAAGACCGGCAGGGTGGTCGGCTCGCTCGTCAACCTGTTGGTGATGCTCAAGGGCCTGCCACTCGCATACAACCGGGACCTTCAAGAGGACAAGGAGCCGGTCTTCGAGGCGTTCGACACGGTCCATGACTGCCTAGCGGTGCTCAGCGGCGCCATCGGCTCGGCGACGTTCGACAAGGACCGGATGGCTGCTGCGCTACAGGCTGGCTTCTTGGATGCAACCGAGGTCGCCGACTGGCTCGCCTTGCGTGGGGTTCCCTTCCGCGACGCACATCATGTCGCGGGCAAGCTCGTTCACCAAGCCGTACAAGAGGGCAAGACCCTCTCGGAGCTTCCCATCGAGGCCTACAAAACAGCTCACGAAGCCTTCGATGACACGATTTTCCTCTCCTTGGACATGGCAACCGCGGTTGAGCGGCGTGACGTCTTCGGTGGGCCGGCCCGGGGACGCGTCGCCGCCGCCATCGCGGAGCTTCGGGGTCGACTACAGGCGCGACGGGACTCATAAAGGTCCGCCATGTCCAACGTGCACATCCCAGAGTCGCCGTGGTTCTCGTACCGAAACGGTGCGCTCGTATGCGAGGATGTTCCGCTCGCGTCGGTCGCGGCGGAGGTCGATACGCCCGCGTTCGTGTACTCGGGCGCGGCGATCGACGATGCATATCGCTCGATCGACGAGGCGCTGTCTTTCGCCCCGCACTTGATCGCCTACGCGGTCAAGGCCAACGGCAATCTGTCGGTGCTCGCGCGGCTCGCCTCGCAAGGTTGTGGAGCGGACATCGTGTCGCTTGGCGAGATGCAGCGTGCCCTCAAGGCCGGGTTCCCGCCCGAGCGCATCGTGTACAGCGGCGTCGGCAAGCGGCGCGAGGAGATCACGGCGGCAGCGGAGGCGCGGATTCGCGCGCTGCACGTCGAAAACACCCAAGAGCTCGATGTTGTCGAAAGCGTGGCGCAAGAGATCGGACGTCCGCTGTCCATTGGCTTGCGCGTCAACCCCGACGTCGACGCAAATACCCACCCATACATCGCAACCGGTCTCCGTGAATCCAAGTTCGGCCTCGCGATCCCCGTCGCGGAATCGACCATTCCGCGCATCCTCAACAGCCCGCATTTGGAGCTCGAGTCCGTGGCGTGTCACATCGGCTCACAACTTTCGTCTCCACGGCCGCTCTGCGAAGCGATCGAGATCCTCGGGAACTTCGCAAGCTACTGCATCGATCGCGGCGCGACGCTTCGCTCGATCGACGTGGGCGGCGGTTGGCCGATGCACTACGGCCAGGAAGTCGACGCGTACCCGCCGGCTGCCACCTTTGGCGACGCGATCCGCGACGGACTCGAAGCCTCCGGCATGCTGCGCCCAGAGATCGAAATCATCACCGAACCGGGACGCGCGCTCGTTGGCGATGCAGGCGTCCTGTTGACCCGCGTTCTATACACCAAGACGCAAGGCGATCGCCGCTTCGTAATTGTCGACGCAGCGATGACCGAGCTCATTCGCCCTGCACTTTACGGCGCGTACCACGCGATCATGCCAATCGTGGAGCCCGACCCGAACGCCGATCTCGTTCCGGTCGACGTGGTCGGGCCCGTATGCGAGTCAGGCGACTTCGTCGCGAAGGACCGGCCCCTGCCCGAAGTGAAGCAGGGAGAGTTACTTGCCATCCGTGGAGCCGGCGCGTACGGACGGGAGATGCAGAGCATGTACAACGCACGCCCCCTGCCCCCGGAAGTTCTCGTCGACGGGTCGCGCTCACGCCTCGTACGTCGGCGGAGCGGTCCCGAAGCGTTGTGGCAAGGCGAAATCCTGGCATGAGCGGGGTGACGATCGTCGGGACCGGACGCTACGTGCCTGGCGCACCTGTGAAAAACGATGCTCTCGCGCGCGTGATGGAAACAAGCGACGAGTGGATCCAAGCCCGCACCGGCATCCGGCAGCGCTACTTCGCGCGCGACGGCCCGGGGCCGAGCGACCTCGCCGTCGAAGCCGCCAAGAAGGCGCTCCACGATGCCGGGATCGAGGCATCGGACGTCGATTACATCATCTTTGCGACGATGACTCCGGACCACTTCTTCCCGGGCTCGGGGCCTCTTCTCGGCGCAAAGCTCGGAATCTCGGGCGTACCCGCACTCGATATCCGGCAACAGTGCGCCGCGATGCCCTACGCATTCCAGCTCGCCAACGGCCTGGTTCAGTCTGGCGCCGCGGAGACGATTCTGCTCGTGGGCGCGGAGGTTCATGCGGGCTTCATGCCCTGGACCGATTGGGACGTGGTTCGCTCCGAATCCGACCGCGAGGTCTCGGCCGAGGCCTACCAGCGTGCAACCAGGCACCGGGGTCTGGCGATCATCTTCGGCGACGGAGCTGGGGCGATGGTGCTCCGAAAGAGCCAGGCGCCCGACGGCGGATTCATCGGCGCTGAGCTTCACAGCGACGGCGACTCCTTCGACCATCTCTTCGTCTCCGGCTGCGGATTTCGGAGCATTCCCTATGTGACACCGGAGGCATTGGTCGCGGACGAGCACATTCCGCAGATGCGCGGCCCTTCACTTCTAAAGAAGGCGGTCCGGACGCTCTCCAAAACCGCGAAGTCGATTTGCGAGACGCACGGCGTCTCCCAAGATGAGATCGACTGCTTCATCGTCCATCAAGCCAACGACCGGATCAATCGGGCCGTACGTCAAGCTCTTGGGATTCCGGCAGAAAAGATGCCGTCGAACATCGCGCGCTACGGCAACACGTCGGCTGCCACCATCGGAATCCTGACCGACGAGCTCCGCCGCGACGGCACGATCGGCGAAGGCGACTTGTTGTGTTTCCTCGCACTCGGCGCCGGGCTGAATTGGGGCGCCGCCCTCCTGCGCTTGTAGAAGCTAACCTCGGAGCACGTCTGGGCGTTCGCCGAACTTTGGGTGGACGACGCCGCGCTCCGTGTAAATCGCATCGACCAGACGCGCCGGTGTGATGTCGAACGCCGGATGCCGGCAGGGAATGCCTGCCGCCACCACCGTGGCGTTGCCGATGGTGGCCACCTCGTCGCGCGAGCGCTCTTCGATTGGTATGTCTGCACCGGACCGCGTTCGAAGATCCACCGAGCTCCAAGGAGCGGCAACGGTGAACGGCACGTCATGCTGGTTAGCGAGCACCGCCAGCGAGTACGTCCCGATCTTGTTCGCAACGTCGGAATTGGCGGCAACGCGATCGCTGCCGACAACCACAAACCCAATCTCCCCCGTTTGGAAGAAGTGGCCCGCCATGTTGTCGGTGATCACCTCGACCGGAATGCCGTCTTGATGAAGCTCCCAGGCGGTGAGCCGCGCGCCTTGCAGGTATGGCCGCGTCTCGTCGGCCAGCACGCGTACGTTCTTACCCTGGGCGTGTGCCGCACGGATGACCCCGAGCGCAGTGCCGTATCCACCAGTGGCCAGCGCGCCGGCGTTGCAGTGCGTGAGGATCACCGCGCCATTGGGAACGTCGGCAGCGCCGAGCTCACCCATACGCCGGCACGACGCCACATCCTCGCGGTGAATCGCTTCGGCCTCTACGAGCATCCCGTGGTACCGCGCCTCGGGCGCGAGGTCGTAGAGCTCCCCCGCCTTTCGAGACATCCTCGCGATCGCCCACGCAAGATTGATGGCGGTGGGCCGCGTTGCGTTGAGAATCCGTCCAGCGGTTCCATTGGCAACGAGAAACATCTGCCCGTCACCCTTCTCATCCCTTGCGACCATCGCCAGCGCATACGCCACCGCAATCCCAATCGCGGGCGCCCCTCGGACCACCATGTCGCGAATCGCATCCGCAACCTCGTCCGCCTTTCGGTAGCGGTGATACCGCACCTCATGTGGCAAGAGGCGCTGGTCGAGCATCACCACCTCTTGGGTGGCCGGATCGAACTCGACCGCAAACCAATCGGCGCCACTCAGCGGTGCGCGCGAAAGGTCCGCGCTCATTGCTCGTCCAACAGCCGCCGAAGGATCTCGTTGACGGCCTTTGGATTCGCAGCTCCCTTCGTCGCCTTCATGACCTGCCCGACGAAGTAGCCGATGACGTTGGTCTTGCCGTCCTTGTATTGAGCCACCTGCGACGGGCTGGCGTCGAGGATGCGGCTAACCTCTTCCTCGATGGCCCCCGTATCGGTCACCTGCGCCAACCCCTGTGCGTCGATGATCGCCTTCGGAGCAGTTCCGGTTTCGACCATGGAGGCAAACACCTTCTTGGCGATCTTGCCATTGATCGTTCCGTCTTCGACGCAACCGAGAAGCTCCGCGATCGCGCTCGGCGCCACCGGGAACAACGCCTCGAGCCCGTTGGTTGCGACGTGCCGCAGCACTTCGGCCTGCACGAAGTTGCCGACCTTCTTCCCTGCGTCCTTGTTTGTCTTGCCCGACTGCTCGACGAACAAACGCGTAGCCTCCTCGAAATACTTGGCGATTTCGGGATGGCCCGAGAGCACGCCCGCATCGTATTCCGTGAGTCCGAGCTCCTTTTCCCAACGCGCCCGCTTCGCCGCGGGGAGCTCTGGGAGCACCGCGCGGAGCTCGTCGATGCGCTCTTCGGTGACCGCAACCGGCGGCAGGTCCGGGTCAGGGAAGTAGCGATAGTCGTGCGCCTCTTCCTTGCCACGCATCGAGATGGTCTTTCCCTGCCCCTCGCTCCAGGTACGGGTCTCCTGAACGACCGTCCCGCCGCTCTGCAGGACGCCTTCCTGGCGCGCGATCTCGTGCTCGATCGCCTTCTTCACGAAGCGAAACGAGTTGATGTTCTTGAGCTCGGCGCGAGTCCCAAATTCCTCTTGACCGACCGGTCGAATCGACACGTTGGCGTCGCAGCGGAATGAACCTTCCTCGAGGTTGCCGTCGTTGACCCCGATGAACATCAACACGTCGCGGAGCTTCCTGAGGTACGCCTCGGCTTCCTCTGCGCTCCTCAAGTCGGGGTCGCTCACGATTTCGACCAGTGGCGTACCGCCGCGATTGAAGTCCACGAGCGTCACCGCGCTCGAGCCAGCGCCGTGAATGTTCTTTGCCGCGTCCTCTTCGACGTGGATGCGGGTGATCCCGATCCGCTTCGTCTCCCCGTCGACCTCGATGTCGAGATGCCCCTTCCCGTTGAGCGGAAGCTCGAACTGAGAGATCTGATAGCCCTTCGGGAGGTCCGGGTAGAAGTAGTTCTTGCGCGCAAACACGCTATGTGAGGCAACGTCACATTCAAGCGCCAAGCCCGCCTGCACCGCAAGCTCGATCGCTTTCTCGTTCGGCACCGGCAGCGCACCCGGGAGCGCCAAACACACTGGACAGGTGTGCGCATTGGGGGGCGCTCCGTACTCGGTCGGGCACCCGCAGAACAGCTTCGTGCGTGAACGCATTTGGGCGTGCACTTCGAGGCCGATCACCGGCTCATAGGCGGTCATGACGGCGGGTTATAGCGCACCGCGGACGGAAGGCCATGACGTGTAACCCCCAGATACATTGGCATTTCACCAGGGATTTACCCATCATGAAACAGGGTAAGAATGCCTTCGGAGTCTAGGCAGGGGGGAAATACACCCGGGACCTTTCGGGTCCTGGTGGTGGACGACAGTCCGTCGATTCGGCGGCATGTCGTGCAGAAGCTCGAACCGATGAGCTTCCACGTCACCGAAGCGAGCTCCGGCGAAGAAGCGTTGGCACTGACGCTCGACAAGACGTTCGACCTGGTCGTGAGCGACATCGAGATGGGAGCGATCACAGGCGTCCAGCTGTGCCGCGTCTTCCGCGGCGATCCCGGCATGGCCGACATCGCCTTCGTTCTACTGACTGCCGCGAAGGAAGCCAAAACGCGCTTCTGGGGCCGCAACGCAGGCGCCGACGTCTACCTCGCGAAGGAACACATGGACGAGAAGCTGCTGCCGGCAGTCGAAGAGCTGATGAAAGGCCGCACCCCGCGCGACAGCATCCGCCCCGAGCTCACCGGCACGCCGCTCGAACGGGTGAGCGCCGTGCTCGACCACCATCTCTTCGATGTGGTCGTGCAATCCGAGGTCCGCCGTCTGATGGACCACGTGCACGATCGAATCGAATTCGGTGACAAGGTGCTCGAGCTCGCGGCCGAAGTCATTGGCTGCCCCTATCTGGTCCTTCATCTTCTGGGGCCCGGTGGGCCGACCTACTCGATTCGCGCTCGCGGACCGTGGCCCGAGGGAAACGCCACCGCGGGGTTGGCGGCTCTTGCGATCCCGGAGAAGAGCGTAGGCGCGACCCACACGACCGTCGAACCGGACCCGAAGTTCGGTACCGGCCAACACGTCATGGGCGGGCGCTCATACACCTGCGAGATTCGGGTGAGGGATGAACCGCTCGGCGCGCTGCAGGTCTTCGGCGGTCCAAACGCGTGTGCCGAGACCGACATCCGCAGCGTGAAGCTCATCGCCGAAGCGTTGGGCGTCGTCGTGAAGTCGCTTTTCCTCGTCGAGGAAACGCAGCTCCTCGCGCTCACCGACGGCCTCACGGGGCTCTACAACCGCCGCCACGCGAACAAGCGCCTCGAAGAGGAGATCGCGCGCGCGCGCCGCAACAACACGGGGCTTTGCGTGGCGATGTGCGACGTCGATCACTTCAAGGCGATCAACGACGAATTCGGGCACAGCGCCGGCGACCGCGTCCTTCAGCAGATCGCCAACTCCCTGACGGAATACGTTCGCCGAAACGACATCGTCTCGCGCTGGGGTGGGGAGGAGTTCCTCGTGATCTTCTCCGAGATCAAGCTCACCGCCGCGCGCATCGTCGCCGAGCGGCTCCGCGGCCGGCTGGCGAGCACCCCACAGGTCGAAGACGGCCCCGAAAAGATCAGTGTGAGTATCGGACTCGCGATGCTCCGCCAAGGCGTCACCGCCGACGCCCTGATCGAGCAAGCTGACCAAGCGCTCTACCGAGCCAAAGCGCGTGGCCGAAACCGCGTCGAGGTCGCTGGGGAGGAGCGGCGCAGCATGCCATCGACCGTCATAGAGAAGCAGGGCGGCGACAAACAGCAGCCGGCCGACACGAAGCACGTCGACACGAAGTAGACGCTCAATCGAGCGCGGCGGGCCGGGAACCAACCAGCCCACACCCGTCTTCGACGACCTGCCCCGCACTGCACAGCACCTCTTCCTCAAATGGGGGCGCTACGAGTTGGAGCCCGATGGGAAGCCCTGAGGCGGAGAGTCCGCACGGGGTGCTGATCGCGGCCAAGCCCGCCAGGCTCGGCGGCAGGGTGAAGATATCGGCGAGGTACATATCGAGCGGATTACTCGTCTTTTCACCCAGGGCGAACGCCGGCGTCGGAGTGGTGGGCGTGCACACCACGTCGCAGCTCTCGAACGCGGTGTCGTAGTCGCGCCGGATCAGTGTGCGGACCCGTTGCGCCTTGAGATAGAAGGCGTCGTAGTAGCCAGCGGACAGCGCGTAGGTCCCGAGCATGATGCGCCGGCGAACCTCGGGGCCAAAGCCCTGCGCGCGCGTCTTGGTGTACGTCTCGGTGAGGTCCGCGCCGGGAACGCGAAGGCCATAGCGAATTCCGTCGAACCGGGCGAGGTTGCTCGACGCCTCGGCGGTCGCGATCAGGTAGTAGACCGACACCGCGTGCTTGGCGTGCGGCAACGACACATCCACCAGTGTCGCGCCTTCCTTTTCGAGCGCGCTCAGCGCGGCCTCGACTCTGGCGCGGACGTCGGCTTCTTGAAGTCCGTCGAGCAGGTCCCTAACCACGCCCACGCGCAACCCCTTGACGCCACGGTCGCATGCGGCGACGTACTGCCCGGTCTGGCGATCAGCCGATGTCGCGTCGCGGCGATCATGCCCTGCAATCACCTGAAGCAGCTGCGACGCCTCGCGAACCGAGCGTGCCATCGGCCCTATCTGGTCGAGCGACGACGCGAAGGCAACGAGCCCGTAACGGGATACCCGCCCATAGGTCGGCTTGATCGCGGTAATGCCGCAAAACGCGGCGGGCTGCCGCACCGATCCACCTGTATCGCTGCCAAGCGCCAACGGGGCCAGGCCCGCGGCGGTAGCACACGCGGAACCGCCCGAAGAACCACCCGGGGCGCGACCGAGCGCCCAAGGGTTGTGCACATTCGCAAACGATGAATTCTCGTTGGACGATCCCATCGCAAACTCGTCGAGATTCGTCTTTCCGAGGATCACGGCCCCGGAGGCGCGCAACGCTTCGACGACATGTGCGTCGTAGGGCGGGATGTACTCGCCGAGGATCTGCGATGCGCATGTCGTGCGAACACCGCGGGTGCAGAGGTTGTCTTTGAGAGCGATGGGCACACCGGCCAGGGGACCGAGCTCTTCGCCTGCCTCTCGAGCGCGGTCGACCTGCGCCGCGGCCGCGAGGGCGCCCTCATGATCGATGGTCAGGAAGCACGACAGCTTCGGGTTGAGCGCTTCGGCGCGCGCCAGGTACGCGCGCGCAACCTCGATTGCGCTGGCGCTGCCACCAGCCACCTGGTCTCGAATCTCGAATGCGCTCTGCCAAGGGAAGTCGCTCATCACTCGACCTCGAGGACCAGCGGCACCGCAAACCCGCCCGACTGGCTCTCGGGTGCCTGCTCGAGGATCTCGGAACGGTCGCTGCATCGCTCCGGCACATCCGGCCTCATGGGCGCGTCCATGGGGATGGAGTGAAACGTCGGAGGTACATTGGAGACGTCCAACTCGTCGAGCCCCTCCATGTACCCGAGAATCGCATCCAGCTGCTCCTGCATCTGGCGCGCCTCCTCGTCGGACAGCGTCAGCCTGGCCAGCTTGGCGACGTGCAAAACCTGCTCGAAGGTGATTTTCGCGTCCGCCATGGGGCGCCGAAGGTAGCAGATCCCGCATTTGAGGCGAGGTCTGCGTATTCACTCACCAAAACAGGCCTTTCGATTGACGAATCCGCCCAAAATGTCCTACATTTTGCTTGAAGCGGACGTTTGCGGTGTCATTAGAACTAATCAGTTGGATAGCTAACCAACTCCGCCTGGCCCTCCTCGAAGAAGAGGAAGACGGCACGGTGAAGGGGAATGTGCATGCGCTCGCGCCGCTCGAAGGAAAGGCGCCCGCGGATCTGTTCGCTGGCGTGCAGCAGCTGCTCGGCGACGGCGATGCCGAGGGGGCAAAGAACGCGCTCGAAAGCGCGCGCCAAGGGAAGTCATCGGCCTTCGCGCCGCGTCCCGGCGTACAAGTGCTCGCCATCCCGGTCGGCACCGACCGCGCCGCGGCCTTAATCGCTTTGCAGGAAAGCGCGGTCGCGGAAAGCGTCCAAGCCAAAGCGGCCGCTGCAGACCTCGCTGCGGGCGTTTCTCACGAAGTTGCAAACGCATTGAGCGCGATCGTCGGCTGGGCCCAGGTGGCGCGCGAGCGGCCCGATAAAGCCCCGCCGGAAGAAGCGCTCGCGTTGATCGAGAAGAGCGCCCAAGTCGCGCGCGATGCGACGCAAGACCTCTTGCGAATGGTGCGCCACACCAATCACGAACGGACACGTAGCGATCTGTCGGCCGTCATTCGCGACGTGGTTCGTCTGCTTCGACCCGAGGCACAAACCAAGCGCGTCACCGTGCACGCCGAAGTCGAGGACTCCTGCTGGGTCGAAGGGAAACGGTCCCAACTGTTCTCGATCGTCTGGAACCTCGCCCACAACGCCGTGCAGATGGTTCCGGCGGGCGGAGAGGTGTCTATTCACACGCGCGCCCGCGGAACACTCATCGACCTCGAGGTACGCGACAACGGACCGGGAATGTCCGAATCGCAGAAAGAGCGCGCGTTCGAGCCTTACTACACGACGCGCTCGGAGGGCACTGGCTTGGGCTTGGCGATCGTCCGCGGGACGGTGGAGTCGCTGGGCGGCCGAATCCGGCTCGACACTTCGCCGGGCCGCGGCGCGAAATTTCGCATTCAGCTGCCCGAAGCTGGCGTAAAACGTGAGTCCGAAACGGTTCCCAAGCAGACCCGACTCAGCCGAGTCATGAAGCCGGACCAGGCCGAGCGCGCTCATGTGCTGGTTGTCGAAGACGACGAGGGCGTACGGGGGCTCATCTCGATGACCCTGGCGTTGAGCAACGTCGAGTCGACTTGCGTGGGCACGGCCGCAGAGGCGCTCGCAAGCAAAGGGCCATTCTCCGCTGCGCTAGTCGACCTCACGCTTCCCGATGAACGGGGTGACGTCCTACTCGGGCAGCTGCGCAAGAAGGGCCTGGTCACCCGCGCGGCAATCATGAGTGGCGCGCCGCCTCCCGCCGACGCAGACCCGGACGGCCACCCTGAGCGTTGGCTCCGCAAGCCGTTTGATCCCTCGGACCTTCTGCTGATCGTGCGCGAGCTCATCGAGTCGGGCGCGGGAACCCAAAGCGCTGCGAGCTCCTAGCCGAAGCGCTGTGCAAGCGCTTCGATATGGAGCGGCCCCGTGCCGCAACACCCACCGATGACCGAGGCGCCGGCGAGTTCCCAGCGTTCGGCGAGATCTGCATAGGCCTCCGCTGCGCGGGGACTCGTCGCACCCCACCCTAGCGCCTCGTCCTCCCGACCCGCGTTTGCATACACGCCGATCGGCACGCCGAGCGTCGCGATCGCGTCGACGTACGCACCGATCTGAATCGCAGCGATGCAGTTCACCAAGAGCCGCTGTACCCCGGTCGACACCACGTCCTTCCCGATTCGCGCGAGCTCCGTGGGCGAAAGCAGGTCTCCAAAGGGTCCGGCGGTCAGCGACAACCACACGGGCAACCCCGTCGCCAAGGCTTCTTCTGCCGCGACGATCGCTTCGGGCCCGTTCGCGAACGTCTCACAAAGAAGCACATCGCACCCCGTGTCCGCGAGCGCCGACGCGACCTCCCGATGCTGTCGACGAGCCGCCGTGCCCGGACTCAGATCGGGACGATAGCAATCCTCGATAGGCGCCATGCTCCCGAGTATCTCGCACTCCGGCGGAACCGCGTCCCGTGCGATACGGACCGCGGCCCCGAGCGCACCGGCCCACCCCTCTCCCAGGGCTCGTGGCTGCGTTCGAAACGTATTGGCGGTATGAAGCGTTGCGCCCGCCTGCGCATAGTCGGCGTGTATCTGCGCTAGTAGGCCCGGCGCCTCTGCGATCGCGCGCGCGCTCCAATGGGGCGCGTCGAGCTCCAACCCACGCGAGATCAACTCGGTTCCGATCGCCCCATCGAGAATTCGCACCGGCATCGCCATGCGCACTCTAGCAACTGACCGGGCCCTGGGGAGCTGTTAGGCTTCCGCCGTGGACGCGCGGACCCAGACCTCGTTCATCGCCGCACTTTTGTGCTTCGCGCTCGCCGCGAGCGTCCTTCTGCGCACCCAACGCCAGCGCGACCGCTGGCTCTTCGGCATCCTCGCCACCAATACAGGCCTTTGGTACGTCAGCACCTTCATGCTCGGCGTCGTCGGCCGGGTTCCCTTCTGGGAGCGCTTCAACTTGATCTGCGGCGTCTTGCTCCCCCTCTCCGCAGTGCGCTTCTTCGGCGTCATGGTGCCTTGGGAAACCGGCCGCACACGCTTCCTTCGCCGCGCATCGGTCGTGGCGGCCGTGGTGCTCCTCGGCGCGATGTTGACACCCTTCTACGACCACGCCGTCGTCGGCGGCGGCCTGCTTCTCTACGTGACCGTCTTCCTTTCCCTGGCCCTCGGCTATCTCTACAAGCTCGGCTTCGAGACCGAATCACGAGTCGAAGGCGCGCGCCTTCGCTACATCGCGCTGGTCGGCGGATTCGGCGGCCTCTTCACCCTGATCGAGTACCTCCCGTACGTCGGCCTCGACATACCCCCGGTCGGCACGATCCTGATCCTCGTCTTCCTCTACGCGCTGTCTCGCTCGATCACCCACTACCGCCTCATCGACCTCTATGAGCTCGCCGGCCGCCTGGGCGTGCTGACCGCCCTCGCGTTCGTGTTGGCCTTCATTCTGTGGCTGATGCGCCTCGTCTCGGGCGAGCAGCTTTTCCTCCACGTGGTCGTGTCGGCATTCGTCGTCCTCATCCTCTTCGATCCGGTTCGCACCAAAGTGCAGGAGTGGATCTCCCAGGTGTTCTTTCACGAGCGCTTCGAGCTCGAGCGTACGATTCTCGCCCTCCGGCGGTCGGTCGCACACATCTTAGAGATCGACGAGCTCGGCGAGGTCCTGGTCGCCGGCCTCGATGCGTCTCCCCGATTCACTCAAGGCGCCCTCTACCTGCTCGGCCCCGATGCCCGCGTCTTCATACTGAAGAATCACTTCGGCCCCAAGCCTGCAGAGCGCGTCGAGATGGCACCCGCGCGCCCCCTCATCGATCGCCTCTCGAGAACCGGCACCGCTGTGCTCGAGAACGCGGAACGCGAGCTCGAAGAGCGAAGGCTGCTCGGAGACGACCGGGAAGCCGAAACCGCACACGACATCGCCGTCACCATGCGCGCGCTTCAAGCCTCCGTGTGTTTGGGCCTCCGCGGCGAGTCGGGTCACCTCTACGGCTTTCTCGCCGTCCGCGACGACCGCCTTCGCGACGCGTTCTCACGCGAAGAGGTGCAGCTCCTGGCGGGATTGGCTACCCAGGTCGCCGTCACGGTCGAGAACTCCCAGCTCTACCAACAGATGAAGGAAAAGGACCGGCTCGCGGCGCTCGGTGAGATGGCCGCCGGCCTAGCTCACGAAATCCGAAACCCACTCGGCTCGATCAAGGCCAGCGCGCAGTACCTCTCCGAAACCTCGGAGCAGCCCGAGGGGCGAGGTGAATTCCTCGACATCATCGTCGACGAAGTCGACCGTTTGAACCGAGTCGTCAGCTCCTTCTTGGACTATGCGCGGCCCCCACACACCGACCCCGAGCCGATCTATGTGAATTCGGCGGTTCAACTGACACTTCAGTTCCTGCGGCCAGAATGCGATTCGGCCGAGGTCGACTTGCACATCACGATGGACCCGGACCTGCCTAAGGTCCGCATCGACATCGAGCACCTCCGCCAAGTCCTGATCAACCTCGTTCAGAATGCCGTGCAGGCCATGGCGAGCGGTGGCGACATCTACGTCGAGACCCGCACCCAAGATCGCTTCCGCATTGGCGGCGGCGCTCGTCGCTGGGTGCAGATCAGCGTCCGCGACACCGGCCCCGGCATGGCACCCAACCTCCTCGCCAACCTGTTCGTGCCCTTCGTCACGACGAAGCAGCAGGGCACCGGCCTCGGCCTGTCGATTTCGCAACGCATCGTGTCCGAGGCGGGCGGACGCATCGAGGTCCGCAGCCGCCAAGGGTTCGGCACCACGTTCGTGGTCCTGCTCCCCGCGGAACCGGATTCGGCCCTCGACGGCTTCGAGGCCGAGCAAGACCCCGGTCAATCGTCGGAGCCCGACGGGACTGGGGCGCGCCTCGAGCCCGCCGAGCCCTGATCGATCGAGACGGTTTGCATCCGAAGCCGATAGAGGCGCAGGTCCCGCCGCTCGAAGCTGTCTTCGGCCAGATCGTTCTCGCGAAACAGCCTCCGGTATGCGTCCGTGGGGGTTTCGGCTGCCTGAGTGGTCCGCGGAAGAAGATAACGCCAGCGCGCGGGCTGCTCATAGGCGACCCCGTGTCGTGGTTTCACCAGCGCGTCGATGAGGGATAACGCTCCGGGGTCGAACGTGCCGTCGTCGAACAAGAACGCCACCTCGACGTCGAGCTGATCGAGCCGATCCCCGAGAGGCCCTCCCATCGTCTCCGTCCGTTCCTCCCAACGCTCGCGCGCCGCAAGCGATGCGGTGATCAGCCCTTCGGCGATCGACTGCGCGCGCGCCGAACGCCACAGCTGTGGACCCCGCCCTCCACTCAGGAGCACCAAGACCTCAACCGCTTGTGGTTGCGTGAGCTCCTCGGGAAAGGCGTCGAGCGGAGGCGGCGCGCTGCCCTCGAGAATGCCGCGCGCCACTCGGGCGAGGACGCGATCCGAAAGCACGACAGGCCATTGCGTGTCGTCGATGACATACAGAAGGCCGTCAGTCGTGAGCGCTTCTCCTCGAAAACCGCGCACGACGCCGCCCGCCGCAAATCGGTCGTCGAGCGGAAGCTCTGCACCGGTAAGCGCCTCGGGAGAAACCGGCACCCACAGGCCCTGAAGCCCGGCATCCTCCAACGCCTCGCGAAGTCGATCCGGGTCGACGCCCCGAACGGCCTCCTCCACAGACGGATGCGCCTCGAGCGGATCCCAGTCGAGCCCTGGCGGCGCTGACACCAACGCCACGACGTTCGTCCACTGCAGAAGCGGGGCCGAGGCCTGAGGCCGACTCTGGCGCCACACCACCAGGGCCCCAAGGACGCCCACGATCACCAACAACCAAGCCCGCTTTGCCATGCCGCTACCCTCTATCGTAAGAACAGGCATGCCCCAAGGCCCGAAGCTCCGCGCCCACCCGATGGCCAACCCGTTTCACGTGGTCTTGGTCGAGCCGGAGATCCCGCCCAACACCGGAGCGATCGCCCGGACCTGCGGAGCCACCCGATCGCCCCTGCACTTGGTGGGACCGCTCGGCTTCC
>CALJYC010000181.1 GCA_937984275.1 uncultured bacterium
TAGTCAGAGCCCGCCCCTCCGTCAAGCCGCGGCCCTGCCGAGGCTTTTTGCGGGGAGGCGTTCGGTTGCTAGAACCAGGGGGATGCGATGCTTCCTTGCCGTATTGACGCTGACTCTAGGCCTGGGCTGTAGCCGGGGCCAACCCAAGAAGGACGCCCCTAGCCTCCGCATGGCGGTGGTGACCGACCTCAAAGGCTATCTGGAGCCCTGCGGCTGCACGAGCAATCCGCTCGGCGGTATCGACCGGCTGGCCGCGCAGATCCGCACGCTCCGCGACGGATCGGCGCCTGTGTTGTTTCTGGTCGCGGGAGACGCGTTCTTTGATACGGCCGAGCTGGAACCAGCGCGTGTCGACCAGGCCAACCGTAATGCCAAGGCGCTCGCCGGGATTCTAGATGAGCTCGAGGTCTCCGCGATCTTGCCCGGCCGCCGTGACCGGGCTCAAGCGCCCGAGGCGCTCGCGGCGTTGCAACAGGCGTCCGGTTTTCACTGGTTGGCGATGCAGAGCGACGCCGACGTATTTCGAACGGAGGCGGGATCGCTTCGCCTAGCGGTCGTTGGTGTCCGCCCCGGCGTCGAGCGGGAAGCGGTCACGGCGGCGGTAGGAAGCGCGCAGCAGGAAACCGATTTGACCATCGCATTGGTCGATGGGTCGCGGCGTGACGCAAATCGCATCGGGGCGATCGATGGTGTCGACTTCGTGCTTCAAGGCGGGCTCGACGAGGACGAGCCGATTCCCCCCCATCAAGCTGGCAAGGCTTGGGTGCTTCACGCGAGCCGCCAAGGCCAGGGACTCACCGTGGTCGACGTATACCGAAAGAAGAGGGGTCAACCCTTCGTCGACCGCAGCGAATGGTCGCGTTCGGAGCGCGCAGGTCAGCTCGACCGGCAGATGGAGGACCTCTCTGCGAAGATCACGGCCTGGGAGAAGTCGGGCGATGTGGAGGCGGCCGACCTCGAAGCACAGCGCAACCGCCTGGCTGAGCTGAAGGAGGAGCGCCGAGGACTCGATGCTCCTGCGATGCGAGCGGACGGCAATGCACTGTTCGCGCGTTGGATCCCGCTCCCGAAGAAGGCGCCGCGAGACCCGCATGTGGAGAAGCTCCTGCGCAAGCACGACAAGGTCGTGAACGACGCCAACAAGGCCGCGTTTGCCGACCTCAAACCACCGCCGCTCGGACCCGATGACATCGCGTACGTGGGCTCGGCGGCCTGCGGCGGTTGCCATCAGGCCGCCTTTGCGTGGTGGCGCAACCACGCACACGGGGTTGCGTACCTCACGCTGCAGCAGCGCAACAAGGAGTACAACCTCGACTGCGTGGGCTGTCACGTCACCGGCTACGATCAACCAGGCGGCTCGACCGTCACCCACAACTTGAACGGGGCGTTGGTCAACGTCGGGTGTGAGAGCTGCCACGGACCGGGCGCTGCGCATGGCAAGGACCCCGAAAAAGTCAGCATCGTGCGCGACACGCCGGAGTCGACCTGCTTGCAGTGTCACAGCCCCGACCACAGCGACCTGTTCGACTTCGAGGGCTACCGCAAGACGCTCGTGGTGCCGGGCCACGGTCTTCCGCCGATCGTGCGCTGACCCCGTAAAGCCGACGCTTTGCGTCGTCCACGGGGCGTCGCCCCCCGGGCTCCGGGGCGGTGTGGCGGAAGCGTTGTTCGGGGCCGGCCGCGCGGGCCGCCCTCATGCGTCGAGAGACCTGGGCTTCACGTTGCCGTGAATCCATTCAACGATCTCTTCGAGCGGGGCGCCCGGTGTGAAAATGGCGCCGACACCTTTGGCGAGGAGGGATTCGGCGTCTTCCTCGGGGACGATGCCGCCACCAAACAAAACGATATCGTCCGCGCCCCGTGCTAAAAGGGCCTCGAGGACCGCAGGAAACAACGTGTTGTGAGCGCCCGACATGATCGAGAGGCCCACGGCATCGACATCTTCCTGAATAGCCGCCACCGCGATCATGTCGGGGGTTTGATGGAGCCCGGTGTAGACGACCTCGAACCCTGCATCGCGCAACGCGCGGGCCACGACCTTGGCGCCACGGTCGTGGCCATCGAGACCGGGCTTGGCGACTAGGATGCGTATTTTGGGCGTGGGCATTGCCCGCAGGTTTACGTCAGGGACAGCTTCGGTGCCAGTGTCAGTGCCAGCGCCAGCGTCGGGGTCAGTGGTGGTATGATGGGCTCGTGCTTTGGCCGCTTTCGTTCCGCGGTAGGCTTCGGCCTGAATTTCCCGATGTCCGTTCCGACGTCGAGGAGTGGTGCGCCGAGGAAGGGATCTCGCGCCCGTCTGACGCGCTCATTGCTGATTTCTACCTGCCGATGACCGCGTGGGTCGCGGACCATGTCGAGGACGCGACGCTGGTGCTTGGGCTGAA
The DNA here is from genome assembly GCA_937984275.1 of uncultured bacterium. Lineage (GTDB taxonomy): Bacteria > Myxococcota_A > Polyangia > Polyangiales > Houyiibacteriaceae > SG8-38. The sequence continues at coordinate 2,385 of CALJYC010000181.1, forward strand.
CGGGGCGCAGGGGACTGGAAAGTCGACGTTGGCTCGGCTGCTGCAGCGGCTCTTGGAGCGGGTCCACGGGTTGCGCGCTGCGATCGTTTCGCTCGACGACATCTATTTGTCCGGAGCCGACCGTCTTCAACGTGCGAACACGATTCATCCCCTACTTGCGACGCGCGGCGTGCCCGGGACGCACGACGTCGATCTAGGGATACGGGTGCTTCGTTGCTTGCGGGAAGGTAGACCCATTGCGCTTCCTCGGTTCGACAAGGCGAAGGATGAGCGGCGACCCGCTGCTCAGTGGCCGCCGTGGGAGGGGCGGTGCGACGTGGTCATCTTCGAGGGATGGTGCGTGGGTGCGCGGCCGCAGCGAGCCGACGAGCTCGAGGCTCCAGTCAACGGCCTGGAGCGCCTGGAAGACCCAACCGGCGATTGGCGCTGGTACGCGAATCGAGAGCTCGGGGGCAACTATCAAGCGCTGTTCGCCGAGTTGGACCTGCTGGTCATGCTGCGTCCCCCCGACTTCGACCGGGTTTATGCGTGGCGCGAAGAGCAGGAGGCCCGCTTACGTGCCGCCGGGGGCGGCCCGGAAGTGATGACACCGTCCGCGGTGCGCCGCTTCGTCATGCACTTCGAGCGCCTGACGCGATTCATGTGGGAGGAGATGCCCGGGCGCGCGGACGCCATTGTCTACCTCGGCGAGGAGCATGCGCCGAACCACGTCGAGCTCGGTGACGAGCGCCGGGGAGCTTAGCGAATCTGCCTGCGGGTCTCCTCTTCGACCTCACGGGCGAAATCGCCAGTGGGTGCCTCGACCATGCTGCCGGAGTAGTGCTTCACGAAGGTTGCCATCATCTCATCGAGCGGGACGTCGTCGTGCTCGCCGCGGAACCGGAGATATTCCATGTGTTGGCGGCCATCGAGATCAAACGGGTGGTAGATCGAGTCTTCGGTCCCATCGAATTCCAAAGGTTTGATGCGGAACTTCGCGCACAGCTCGACATTGAACGCAGGGGTGGCCTTCACCCATTTCCCGCCGAGCTGAATCGCGGTGTAGCCATGCCAGTAGAATACGTCCGTGTTCATAAACTGGCGAAGGCGTTCGGTGGAGAGGTGGTTGCGCACGTCCGCGTATCCAAGCCTCGCTGGGATTCCTTGGGCGCGGCAGCAAGCCGCGAGCAAGATTGCTTTGGGCACGCACCAGCCACGCCCTGCCTCGAGTGTCGTGCTGGCTCTCAGGCCTTCGACGGTCATGAGCAGCGTGTAGGGATCATAACGAATGCCGTCGCGCACGGCGTAGTAGAGATTGACCGCTCGCTCGATCTGGGTCTGGGCTCCATTCGCGTTCGCCTCGGCGAAGGCAACGATAGACGGATGGTCGGAGTCGACGGTTGGTGTGGACTTCAAAGCGTCGGACATGGTTCGGAGTGTGACGCATCCGTTGCTCCGGTGCAGCTCGACCCGGTTCCGGCGGTGCACCCAAAACAGTGCCTATTGGTTTGAATGGTGCGCGCCTGCAGTGCGGCGAGATCGAAGTCGCGAATCCGGCTAACCGTGCCGCCGGATACGGGGATGTCGAGCATTTGGTTGAAGTCGCAATCGTACAGGCGGCCATCCCAGCCTACCGAGATCGTATTGCGACACATCAGCCCGTGGGCCGCCTGGGGATTGAAGGATTCGACCAGCCGACGCATGTAGCCTTCGAGATTTCCGGTTTCCAGCAGCCATTCGAGGTAACGGCTGATCGGCATGTTTGTGATGGTGTAGAGCGAGTCGAACGACACGTCGTGGAGCCGCCGGAGCTCGCGCTTCCATTCCGCTTCGAGGGAGCGTTGAGCAGCGGGAAGCATAGCGCCGACCGGGTTGGTCACCAGGACGAGGCGAAGCCCCGATCGACCGTCCCCGTAACCGAGCTCGTTGAGCCTCCGCAGCGCGCGAATACTTTTCTCGAACACCCCCGCGCCCCGCTGCACGTCCGTGCACGCAGGCTGGTAGTGAGGGAGCGAACAGACGAGCTCGACCCGGTGCCGGGCAAAAAATTCAGGCAAGTCTTGGTGTGGCCCGGCTTCCAAGATCGTGAGGTTGCAGCGGTTGATCACGTGCCGGCCGAGAGACGCGCATTGCTCGACCAGCCAACGGAAATGGGGGTTGAGCTCAGGGGCTCCGCCGGTGATGTCGACGCTCGGGATGGCGTATCGTCGGAGCGCCTCGACGCATTCTTCCGCGGTCTCCCGTGACATGACCTCGGTACGATCCGGGCCGGCGTCGACGTGGCAATGGCGGCACGTCTGGTTGCAGAGCTTGCCCACGTTGATCTGCAAGACGTCGATCGAGGTGGGTTGAAGGGGCCACAACCCCTCGTTGGTCAGCGCCTGCTGGAAGTCTCTGCCCAAGGGCAGCTCGCTGAGCTGCGTCAGCTGCCGGCCGGCGTCGGCCAGAGGCAGGCGCCGAGCGTGCAGCGTGCGTCTGCGCGTGTTGTGGCTTTGCGGGATCGATGACATCGGTCGGCAGCGGCGCGGCGCCCAAGACGCATACGCGAGCGCTGACCGTACGTTAGCAGTCGAAGCTGGATTCCCTAGGAGAAATTAGAGACGCGTATAGGTTCGGTCACGGGTTCCGAGGGCGAAGGGGGTCAGGCAGACGGTAGCGCCCGTGTCGGTCAGGCGGCCGGCGACCCAAGACGGCTCCACGCCGTCGGCGAGCAGGTCGTAGAAGGCAAGGACGGCGCCCCGACGCTCGGAACGATTGAGAACCAGCTGGTGGCCTTCTGCATCGAATGCCTTGAAGATGCCATTGCGCTCGGTGCGATACGGCGCAATGAGCGCGAACGGTTCGCAGAGAGACGGATGGGCCTGCATCGATCGCCGGTATTGGGCCGTCACGGTGGCGAAGCTCCGGCTCGCAACTTGCTGAACGCGGCCCCAGCTCTCGGCAGGTACGTCGGGTTGGACCTCGTATTGCAGCACGCGGATCCGCTCCGGCGCGGGTCCGGCCTCGACTTCGGCAAGGCCAACGCGCAGCTGCCGCGGGCACGGACCGAGTGAGGCGGTGGCATTTCGCGGCCGATCCTCACGGTAGACGCTGCCCGACGCGATGTCGATCAGGTAGCGACGCTCGACGCTGGCACGCTCGGTGCCCGACAACCACTCGCGACCGACTTCGATCATCGTGCGGTCGTAGAGGAGCTCGACCTTGGGCGTCGATCCGGGGCGCGGGCCGAGCCACGCACCGAGACGCTGCTCCGATTCGCGCGTCGGAGCCTCCAACCGTAGAGCGTCGGCGAGCCGCGACGCGCCGTCGAGGATGCGTGCCAGGCGGTGAAGCTCTCCCAAGCGAATCTCTTGCTGGAGGCGGCCAATGAACCGGCCAAGACCCGGAGGCGTCGGCTGAGGAGCCACTCTGACCACGCGTTCGAGCGCGGCGTCGACCGACGGTGCGTATTGCGCCTTGTCCGCCCCTACGCGCGTGACCGCCGTGAGCAGGTCATCGAGGGCCTCGGCGAGCTCAGTCGTGGGACTCGCGTCGCGTGGCCGGGCTGCGATAGAGGCTTCCGGACGCGGCGGAGGGGAATCGTCACGCTGCTCCGTTCCCGCAATGAATGTGAGGGCAGCCATGACGTGAGGACCGTCGCTTCGACCGTCGCTCGACACGCACTGAAGCTCGTCGTCGCGAAGACTCAGTGTGACCATCTCCATGCGGCCTTCCGCTTCGATGTCCATCGTGAGGCGTCGGACCGCGCCTGCCCCCGTCGTCGCTCCGATTGAGCGCAGGTGCCGAACCACGACGTCACGCAGCCGAGTGGACATCGTCTTGCTCCTCTCGTCTCAGGACGTCGTGCTTCCTCTTGAGCTCGAAGCGGACGGTGCCGGGCGCGCGCCGGAGGTCCAGCGTCAGCACCTCTCCGACCAAGCCGCGAGCCACGTCGTCGCGCCCTTCCCGCTCGACTTGCTCCGCGCGATGCAAGAACGACTTCGCCATCGCGCGGACGAGAATGGGATTGCGTTCGATTCGGGGTCGGTCGACTTCGATCGCGCGCCGAAAGGCGGGCAGCGCCAGGGCATATTGTTCGCGGCGCGCGAAGGCCATCCCGATACCGATCAGCGGAATCGCCCAACCCTTGCGGCGTGCGGCAGCCGACTCGAAGCGAGCGTTCGCCCAGGTCATTCGCCCGAGCAAGAGCCACACGCGGGCCATGAAGTAGTCTCGCCATCCGAGAACGACGCTCGGCAGGCTGTCGCGCGCACCCTTGCGGGGCGCCGGCTTGTTGCCGACCTCCGACCAGTCGATCGTCGCGGCCTCCTCGCCGCGCAGTTCCATCCTCCCGGCGATTGCGGAAAGCGCATCCTCGATGGCAGCGCGGAGCGCCGGCACCGAGGTGACATTGTGCCTCTGGGTCAGCTCGTCGAGCACCCGCCCGTCGCCGATGCGAGCCGCGGTGCGCACGGCCTGCGTTGCGATGGCCACCTCGGCGTGGTCTAGAAACTTGGCGACCAGTTCGCTGTGTTCCGGAGAACCCAAGCTCTCCATCGCCTCGAGCGCCTGAAGTAGCAGCTGAGGCTGATCCTCTTCGAGCGAGCTTCGTACCTCGGCCAGACCCCGGCAATCGCCGAGCATCCCGAGCGCGGCTGCGAGCGCGATCCGTTCCTCGTTGACAAAACTGCGTTCGAAGCGCTCCGCCAGCGCCGGGTGAACCCGAGCGTCGTCGATGCCCCCAAGCACACGGGCCGCGCGCGCGACCAGCTCTCCGCGTTCCGCTTCGACGACGGAGATCAGCGCGGGTACCAGGCGGGGATCGGTGGCGTAACGGAGAGAGGAGATGAGACCAATGCGGGACTCC
>CALJYC010000182.1 GCA_937984275.1 uncultured bacterium
GCCGGAGGTCGGCGCCGATACGATTACGGCATTCATTCTCGCGCTGGTGATGTTTGCTCGCAGTGTGTTCGTCCCGAGCTCCGCGAGGCGGACGACAATCATGGGCATCCTGATCGGCATCCCGCTCGTCGCGGCGATGTACTGGCACTACCTGGGCGTGGACCTTCGCATCTGGCGCAGCTTCGGCTATCCCGCCGAGGCCGCACAAACGGTTGCAGCGTCGCAGGCCGTGATCACGATCATGTGGTGGACCCTCACCACGGGCCTTTCGGCCCTCGCCTCTAGAGTGATTCATCGGTTGCGCAAAGAGGTCAGCCACATTCAGGCACTCGGGCAATACAACCTCGAGAGGAAGCTCGGCGAAGGGGCGATGGGCGTGGTCTACGAAGCGAAGCACGGCATGCTCAAGCGACCGACGGCGATCAAGCTTCTCCGTCCGGAGATCGCGGATCCGGATGCGCTGGATCGATTCCGGCGGGAGGTGCAGCTCACCGCTAAGCTCACTCACCCCAATACCGTCACGATTTACGACTACGGCCGCACCCCCGAGGGGCTCTTCTACTATGCGATGGAGCTGCTCAGCGGGGCGACGCTCACCCAGGTAGTCAACGCCGGTGGGCCTCAGCCGGTCGAGCGGGTCGTGCGGATTCTCCGCGATACAGCGCTCGCACTCAATGAAGCCCACGAAGCTGGGTTGATCCACCGCGACATCAAGCCGAGCAACATCATGTTGGCGCGACAGGGCGGCGTCCCCGACGTGACCAAAGTCCTCGACTTCGGCCTGGTGAAGAATCTCGGCAAGGTCGATGACCTCGAGCAGACCAACACGATGTCGATCAAGGGCACCCCGCACTACTTGAGCCCAGAGGGGATTCAAGACCCGCAGGGGATCGATGGGCGAACGGATCTCTACGCGCTGGGCGCCGTGGGCTACTACCTGCTGGCAGGACGCCACGTCTTCGAGGGAAAGACCATCATGGAGGTCTGCCTACACCACTTGCATACGGAGCCCCTGCCGTTTGCCGAAGTGGCCTCGCGAGAGGTGCCAGCCGCGCTCGAAGCTTTGATCTTCGCCTGTTTGCAGAAGTCCCAGACCGACAGGCCCGCCTCGGGTCAGGAGCTCGCCGATGCGCTCGATCGCCTAAAGATTGCGCCGTGGACGCGAGCGGACGCGGAAGCATGGTGGGACACTTTCGGCGGCGATATCCATCAGGACAGGGAGTCCCTCTCCCCGAGCGGAACGGAACAGACCCTCGCGATCGATCTCGACGAGCGGTGACTACATCGAGCGGTGGTCCCTGCGGAGCGGATGGTCCGGCGGAACCTCGACTAGAATCAGCACCAGGCCGTCCGGATCGGACACGCGAAGCTCGACCAAGCCCCAAGGTTTCTCGGCCGCGTTCTCGATGATCGGAACGCCGGCCGCGCGCAGCTCCCTCTCCGCCTGCTTTACATCGCGCACCTGGAGCCAAAGCTCGGTCGACGCGTCAGGGGGCTCGACGTGGCGGTCGGTGAGCTCGAGGTAGCCCCCGCCCAGGAAGAAGACGATGCCGCGGTACTCACCTTGGCCAAACTCCCGCATCGGATGAAGACCGAGGACGTCCCGGTAGAAATGGACGCTGCGATCGAAGTCGCTCGGGTGCAGCATGAAACGACTGGAAAGTATCTCCATCGAGCCCGGGTTTGGAGCTTACATTGTCTGGCGAGGAGGGAAGGGTATATTTCTCCCGTTCGCCTTGCTTGTTTCAGTTCTCGACATGAAGATTTGGAGGGTGGCGCTCGCGGTTTGCGTTTTGGTGGGCAGTTGCGCCTCCGAAACGATTGTGCCGGTCGCCGACGACATCTTCGGCGAGCTTGGGTCGCCCTTGCCCTCCGCGACGCCCGAACAGATTGCCGCGTTTGAACGCGGGCGTGCGGTCGCCCTGCGCCGATTCACCCCTGAAGACGGGTTGGGGCCGGAGTTCAACATCACGTTCTGCGCGGGCTGTCACGAGAAGCCGGTCTTTGGTGGAAGCGCGAGCCACTATCGCGACTTCCTGCTGGTTGGTGACGAGCTCGCTCCCGACACGGTCGTGCCACGTGGCAAGAACGGTGTGCAACGACAGTTCTCGCTCGAGTCCGGGCGGGCAGCGTCGGACGAGCTCACCAACATCAGCGCAACTCGGAATCCGATTCCGTTTTTCGGCGCCGGGCTGCTATCCGAAATCTCAGACACCGAGATCGGGCGCCGCGCCGACCCGAATGACGCCGACGGAGACGGGATCAGCGGCCGGGTGAACTACGATGGGATGCTCGTTGGACGCTTCGGTCGCAAAGCGCAGACCTCGCGGCTCGAGCTCTTTGTTCGCGGCCCGCTCTTCAACCACATGGGGATCACGTCCGACCCGCTCTCGAACGAACAGCGGGCGGCACTCCCGGCGTTCAAGACCCCATCGCCGCCGTCGGCCCTGAGCACCGTGGATGGCGTGGGTGCCATCGTGGCGAAGCAAGCCGTGATCCCCGACGAGGCTACTGTCGACCTCGACGATGTCCCGGATCCCGAGATCTCGGAGTCGGAGTTGTTCGACTTGATTTGCTTTGCGTCGTTGTTGGCAGCGCCGGAGCCCGATGCACCGACGGCACAAACCGAACGCGGAGAAGCGACGTTCGAAGAGATCGGGTGCGGCGGATGCCACGTGCCTGCATTGCGCGGTCCGCGCGGTGCGATCCCGGCGTATAGCGACCTGCTGTTGCACGACATGGGCGACGACCTCGCGGACCGGTTTCCAATGGGAGAGGCCACCGGCCGCGAGTTCCGCACGCAGCCCTTGTGGGGCATCGCGGCGGCAGGCCCATACCTGCATGACGGACGCGCTCAGACGATCGATGGGGCGATTCGATGGCACGGCGGGGAGGCGGCCACGATTCGGGATGCCTATCTGGCGCTGTCCGCGGACGCGCGCGAGGACTTAGTCGCGTTTCTCGAATCGCTTGGGGGCAAGGCGCAATGGACCGCGGGGCTATTGCCCCCCGAATCTCAACTTCCAAGTGGCGGAGAGTACGGCGCGCCTCTCTCCGGGCTGGATGCCGAGCAACGGGCGCTGTTCGAACAGGGGCGGATCCTCTTTGACCGGGACTTCGGGTTTGCGGAGGGTGTCGGTCCGCTCTTCAACGGCGACGCGTGCCGTTCGTGTCACTTCGATCCAGTGATCGGCGGCGCCGGGCCGTCAGGCGTCGACGCGATGCGCCAGGGGATCTTTACAGCATTCGTCTTCACCCCGCCCAGCGCCGGCACCGCCCTACTCCGTCATGCGGTGACTTCCATCCGGCCGGAACCCGACGCCGAGGCGAACTTCTTCGAGCGGCGACAGACGCCGTCGACATTGGGGTTGGGTCTGCTCGAACGGATTCCGCGCGAAACGATTGAAGCTCTGGCGGACCCAGGTGACGCAGACGACGATGGAATAGCGGGGCGCGCGCACGTGCTCGACGACGGGCGGCTCGGCCGATTCGGCTGGAAGGCTAACGTGCCGTCGGTCCGTGACTTCGTGCGCGACGCGTTCACCGGAGAGCTCGGGATGACGGTACCGGACGAGCCAGGGTTGTCGTTTGGGAGCGCGCGCGACGACGACGAAATGCCAGACCCCGAAGCGGACGCGATCACCATCGACGCGATCACAGCGTTCATAGAGCTCCTCGCACCTCCCCCCCGAAACCGCGTCGACGTGGCGATCGAAGATCGTGGAGAAGTGATTTTCAACAGTGCCGGCTGCGCCAACTGTCACGTGCCGACACTGCAAACCGCAGACGGCGTCGAGGTTCACGCATTCACCGATCTACTGCTGCACGAGATCGCGGAGCCCAACGCCCTGGGGATCGAAGAAGGCGCCGCGGGCATCCACGACTTTCGCACGCCGCCGTTGTGGGGCCTCGTTCGGACCGCACCGTATCTACACGACGGCCGCGCCAGCACGATCGAAGGCGCAATCGCAGGGCACGCGGGGGAAGCTACCGCCGCGCGCGACGAAGCCGCCAACCTGAGCGACACGGACCGTGACGCCCTCCTCGCGTTCCTGAGGTCGCTATGAAGAAAGTCGTCGCTCTCCTGCTACTCGCCGCGACCGGGAGCTGCGGCGAGAGTCAGTCGACCCAACGCGCCCGCCTCCTCGACCCCGACGGCAACGTTCTACTCGAGCTCGAGATAGCCCTCGCCGAGACCGAATACGAGCGCCAGGAGGGCCTCCGCCTCCACGGCCCCCTCGCCGAAAATGAAGCCCTCCTCCTAGTCTTCCCAACCGAAACCCAAGTCTGCATCACCAACACCGGCGTCCCTTTCCCCATCGACGTCCTCTACCTGTCAGCATCCCAACAAGTGATCGCCACCGAGCCCAACATCCCCCCCAACGCCCCAGGCCCCTACTGCCACCCCGCCCAGCTAGCGCTGGAGCTGAGAGGGGACACTCTCCCCCCCTTCAACTACGCGAAATTAGAGCTCTTCTGACCCAAAGATCGCAGCGACCGCTTTCGACGGTGGAAGGCTCAGGTGAAACTGCACGGATAGGTCGCTGCGATCTTTCGCTGAGAAGGCGGGTGATTCTCGGGGGTTGGGGGGGTGGAGAGTGTCCCCCTTGACCGTGGGGGGGGTTGGTCGCAGAATGAGCGGATGGTTCGGTATTCGACTGCTGTGGCGGCACCTGTGGACGCGCTTCGCGCGAGCCTGGTTGGTGGTGTTGTAGTTGTAGTCGGCCTCATTATTAGCCTCCTGCTAGTTACGCAGGCATAGGCGGGGACCAGAACCAACCACAACCAACCCACTCATTTTCTGGCCCTCGCATCGAGCATGCGGGGGCTTTTTTGTTTGACCGAAACTCATGAAAAGACATTCACAGCGTAAAACTTCAGCAAGCCAGCAGGCGTCCGGCATGTCGGAATTCGCCTGCAATCGAGGCGCCCGGTCGAGGCTCGACCCGGCGCCTTTTTTGTTGGATAGGCGCTGCTTGAATGCCGCCTGGAATCAACTAGTTGGAGCCAGCCAGCAAGTAAGGAGACCCTCGTGACACCCGCCAATCCCAAGGTCGAGAATCGCATCGGCGAATCGCTTTCCGGATCCCGCATCATCTGGGAGGCGCTCGTACGCGAGGGGGTCGAGGTCTGCTTCGGTTATCCGGGCGGCGCGATCATGCCCGCCTATGACGCGATGATTGAGTACCCGATCCATCACGTCCTCACGCGCCATGAGCAAGGCGCCTCTCACCTGGCCGATGGCTACGCCCGCGCTTCAGGGCACGTGGGCGTTTGTATTGCGACTTCGGGCCCGGGCGCGACCAACCTGGTGACCGGCATCGCCACCGCCATGCTCGACTCAATCCCGATGGTGTGCATCACCGGACAGGTCCCGTCGCAGCTCATCGGCAGCGATGCATTCCAGGAGACCGACATCACGGGCTGCACGATCCCCGTCACCAAGCACAACTACTTGGTGACGAAGCCAGAGCAAATCGCCCCGACCATCCGCGAAGCGTTTTACATCGCGCGTTCCGGCCGGCCCGGACCGGTCGTGGTCGACATCACCAAGGATGCGCAGCAGCAAAGCTGTGTGTTCGAGTGGAGCGAAGACGAAATCGTGCTCCCCGGTTACCGCCCGGACTACGCGCCGCTCGCAGAGCAACTCGAGGAGGCGGTCGAGCTGATCCAGAGCGCCAAGCGTCCGATCCTCTTTTCGGGGCACGGCGTGCTCAAATCGCAGGCGACGGAGACCTTGGTGGAGTTCGTCGAAAAGACCAACATTCCAGTGGCCTGCACGTTGCTCGGCCTCGGCGGGTTCCCAGCCAGTCACCCCCACAACCTCGGCATGATGGGAATGCACGGGGAGACCTGGGTCAACAAGGCGATTCAAGACGCCGACTTGATCATCGCGGTTGGCATGCGGTTCGACGACCGCGTGACCGGCAACCTCAAGACCTACGCCCAAAACGCTAAGAAGATCCACATCGAGCTCGACCCGGCGGAGATCAACAAGAACGTGCGCGTCGACGTGCCGATCGTCGGCGACGCCCGGACGGTCCTGAAGGAGCTTCTCCCGCATGTGGACGACCGGGACCGCGCGGAATGGCTGGCCTACATCGATGAAATCAAGGGTGATTCGGCGGTTCGAGATATTAAGAACCTGCCGGACCTGGGCAAGCTCTACGCCGCCCACGTCATCCATGACCTCTATCGCTTCACCGAGGGCAAGGCGCTCGTCGTGACCGACGTCGGCCAGCACCAGATGTGGGAAGCACAGTACTACAAGCACGACTACCCGCGAAAGCTGATCACCTCGGGCGGCCTCGGCACGATGGGCTTTGCATTGCCTGCCGCCATCGGCGCCAAGTTCGCCGAACCTGGTGAGTCGGTGTGGGTCATCTGCGGCGATGGTGGCTTCCAAATGACGCAAGCCGAGCTCTCCACCTGCGCGCAGGAGGGCATCAAAGTCAACGTCGCTATCATCAACAACGGCTTCCTCGGCATGGTGCGTCAGTGGCAGGAGTTCTTCTTCGGCGGCCGCTATGTGGCGACGCCCTTGCTCAGCCCTGACTTCGTCAAGATCGCGGATGCGCATGGCTTGACCGGCATCCGCGTCGAGAAGCGCTCCGAGGTGGAAGCAGCGGTTAGCAAGGCCGAAGCCACCGAGGGCACCGTGGTCATCGACTTCCGCGTCGAGCAAGAAGACGCCGTGTACCCAATGGTTCCAGCCGGGGCCAACCTCGGGGACATGATTGAGCGACCACCCAAGCCCGGCACCCACGATCACAACCCGATCTTCGAGACAGGGGAGGACGAGTGATGTCCCAGTCCGTCAAAAGAACCTTCGCCGTTTTCGTCGAAGACAAGCCCGGTGTGCTGAACCGCGTCGCATCGTTGTTCCGGCGCCGCAGCTTCAACATCGATTCGCTCAACGTCGGCGCCACGCACGAGGCCGGTGTCTCGCGTATGACCATCGTCTGCGACGCCGATGAGGACAAAGCCAAGCGTATCGAGGCGAACCTCTACAAGATGGTCAACGTGCTCTGGGTCGACGACATCACCCACAAGCAGTCGATCAATCGCGTGCTCGCGTTGATCAAGGTCAACTGCAACCGTGAGCAGCGCGACGAGATCTTGAAGATCTGTGACGTGTTTCGCGCGCGCGCCATCGACATGTCGCCCGAGCGAGTCACGATCGAAATCACTGGACCGCAGGACAAGGTCGAAGGCCTCGTCTCAGTTCTCAGACCCTTTGGCATCCTGGAGTTGGTGCAGACCGGCACGGTCGCGATGACCCGCGGCGTCGAGAAGCACGATCTCGCCCACCCCACGGTGCCCGCCTCCCGCACGTCAGCGGCATAACCCCCATTTAGAGAAGTAGAGAGACACATGACCCAGATTCGCTATGAAAAAGACGCCGACCTCTCGTTGATTCGAGGCAAGAAGGTGGCGATCATCGGCTACGGCTCCCAGGGCCACGCCCACTCGCTCAACTTGAAGGAGA
>CALJYC010000183.1 GCA_937984275.1 uncultured bacterium
CAACGAGGAGACCGCCGCGGAGTGCGACACCCCCGCGACAGGAGCCCCCGTCAGCGGGGTCGAGGCCACAGGCGTCGGGGCCATCGGACGCGACGAGGCGCCGCCCACCGGGAGGGGCGGCGGCGTGGGCCGGTACGAGGGCTGGGAGACGGGCCGAGGCGGCGTCGTGGCCGGACGGGCCACAGGGATCGACGGCGCGTCGTAGAGCGCCTCGGCCTGGCCGGCGAGCGTGGTGGCCTTGTCGATCGCCTCCTGCGTGTCGAAGGGCTTCAAGATCTGGTCGTCGGCCCCGACTTCGGAGGCGCGCGCCTCGTCGAGCGGCCGATGCTGGCTCGCCATGAGCACGACGGCGGTGCCGGCGAGCTGCGGGTCGGCCTTCATCTGCCGGGTGACCTCGTATCCATCGAGCCCCGGCAGCGAGGCATCGACGAACGCGACGTCCGGACCGAAATCACGGCCCTGCTGAAGTGCAAGCTCGCCGCTTTCGACAGTGAGCAATTGCGCGTCTTCCCCCGCGAAAGTCATCTCCATGACCTTGCGCATGGTCACGCTGTCTTCGACGATCAGAATCCTCATCGACTCAAGCCCCGTTCACCTAGATGTATGCTCGCTGACATACGCGATCGGCACCTTCCCGGTCAAGAAGCGACACGCCCGGTTTGACCCTGTAGGCGGCCCCCGGTAGGGAGCGCGGGTGTCGGACTCGGACCTACGCCGGCTCTACCGCGACGAGGCCCCGCGGGCTCCCGCGGGCCGCTTTTCGCTCGGGGAGCTGATCGAGGGATCAGGACCGATCGAGCTAGACATCGGTTTTGGCCGTGGTTTGTCGCTTTTCGAGCGCGCAGCCGCCTCGCCCGAGAGCCGCATCATCGGGATCGAAGTCAAGACCAAGCTCGCCTACAAAGCGAACGAGCGGCTCCAAAAGCACGATCTCCGAAATGTGGCGGTCCTGTGCGGGGATGCGCGTGAAATCTTGAAAAGGGCTGAACCGGGCGGATCGGTTCAACGGGTGGCGCTGCACTTTCCAGACCCCTGGTGGAAGAAGCGGCACGACAAGCGGCGGGTCATCGGAGAGGCCCTCCTGACCGAGCTCCATCGCCTGCTGAAACCTGGCGGGGAGCTGTTCATCCAGACCGACGTCGAGCATCGCGCCGAGCAGTACGTAACACAGCTTCGCGAGACCGTTGGTTTCACGCTCGCGTCCGACAGTGGTTATATCGACGCGAACCCGTTCGACGCGCGTTCCAATCGGGAGAAGCGGGCCATCGAAGACGGCTTGCCGGTTTGGCGCATCCTCGCGACGCGAGATTGATCACCGAAGGGCAACGGTGTTGCACGCGCGTCGCGCTCGCTCCCGGAGCGCTTCTTGGCGCTCCTCGAGTGTCTCGTCGGGCTCGTGGCCCGGGATGAAATAACCGAGGTCGTCGACGACGTCGTAGAGCTCTTCCCCGTCAGCGAGGAGCCGGCAGTTGCGCTTCTGCAGGGCGGCGACCAAGCGGGGCACCGCGTCGAGGCTATGGGACTTGGTGTCGTGCATCAGGACGATGCCGCCTCGGTCGCCGACTTCTCGCTCTCGTCGTTCTAGGACGCGGAAAAAGGTGCGAACGACCTCCTCAGGCGTGCTCACCTCGAGGTCCCCACCATAGAGTGCCCACATGACGCTGGTGTAGCCATTCTCGCCCAGCAGCTGCTCCACACGGTTCGATAGAGCACCGCCGGGGGGCCGGATCAATCGCGGCTTGCTTCCGATCGTCCGTTCGATCTTGCGTTCACTCAGCGCGAGCTCGGCCTCGATCTCGGCGTTGCGGAGCAGCGGAAGCTGACGGTGGGTCTCGGTATGATTGCCGACGAGGTGACCCCTGCGAACGATCTCACGGACGATCTCCGCGTGCTCCCGCTCCCAAGGATTGCCGTTGCCGAAGCTCTCGCTCTTCACGAAGAAGACCGCCTTGATTCCGAGGTCGTCGAGCATGTCCAAGAGACGCGGCGTGTTCCTGCGCGAAGGACCGTCATCGAATGTGAAGAGAATCACGCGGTGCTTGCTGCCGCCAGGAATCGTCAACCCGCTCGGGAACCGCAAGCCTGTGACGTCCTGGTTGGGGATCGGAACTACCTCGGCCACTTCAGGCCCTGGTTCGGCGTGCACCGGTTCGACGATGGGGGCTGGAGCATGACGGATCGCCAACGGCGCGATCGCGACTGGCGCAATTGTGACGTCCGAAGTGCCCACGAACGAGCCGCCGGCGACCAACGCAAGGGCGCAGCAGCTCAGTCGAACCTTCCAGGGGATCCAGGGCATCTCGACTGCGATCGTACGGAAGCGCGGGGCACTGATGCGAGAAAGCCGCAGCACCTGGACAGGTCTGCAGTTGCAACGGGGGATCGCATCGAGTACCCCCTGCGCCTTACGGGCAATACGTGATTGAAGTCGAGGCTCTCAGCAGGCGGTACGGAAGCCGACTCGCGGTAAACGACGTATCGTTCCGCGTAGAACGAGGGGAGATCGTTGGATTTCTTGGTCCGAACGGGGCAGGCAAGACGACGACTCTCCGAATGCTGACCGGCTATCTTGCGCCAACGTCCGGCCACATTCGGATCGACGGCATCGACGCGGTGACCAGCTCGATCCGCGCGCGCGAGCGCCTCGGGTACATGCCCGAGGGTGTGCCGCTCTACCGCGAGATGCGCGTGCACGAATACTTGCGCCATCGCGGCGCGCTCAAGAGGGTCCCCAATCTCGCCGAAGCAATCGACCGCTCTCTACAGCTCGCAGGCGTCACGGACGTGCGCACGCGAATCGTGGGTCAGCTCTCGAAGGGCTACCGGCAGCGTGTGGGGCTCGCCGAAGCGCTCATCGCGGATCCGCCCATCCTCATCCTCGACGAACCGACCTCGGGCTTGGATCCCAATCAGGTCCGGCAGTTCCGCGAGCTCGTGCGGAGCTTCGGCGGAAAAAAGACCGTGCTGCTCTCGACTCACATCCTGTCGGAGGTCGAGGCGGTATGTGACCGGGTGATCATCATTCGTGAAGGCCAGAAGGTTGCCGACCTCAAGCCAGGTGACGCGGAGACGAGCCTCGAGGACGTGTTCGCCGAGCTCACGACCTCTGGGGCGACGGAGGACGCTTCATGAAGAGCGCATGGGTCGTCTTGAAGCGGGAGCTCGGCTCGTTCTTCGTGTCACCGCTGGCATACGTGGTGCTCACCTCGTGGTTGGTCTGGAATGGCGTCGTGTTCTGGGTTCTCACCGAGTTCTACGCCCGCAACGCGGTCTCTTCCGGCGCATCGACCCCGCTGTCCGGTTTTTTCGGTGGAAGCACGCTGTTCTTCATCCCACTTCTAGTATTTGTCCCGGTCCTCACGATGCGGCTCGTCGCGGGCGAAAAGCAATCGGGGACGATCGAGCCCTTGCTGACAGCCCCGGTCTCCGAGGCGTCGGTCATCTTCGGGAAGTACGGGGCGTCGCTCGTGATTTGGTGCGTGTTGTGGCTTCCGACGCTGGTCTACGCCTGGATCATGAGCCAGCACGGGAGCGTCGACTGGGGCGCCACGGC
Source organism: uncultured bacterium (assembly GCA_937984275.1). Taxonomy (GTDB): domain Bacteria; phylum Myxococcota_A; class Polyangia; order Polyangiales; family Houyiibacteriaceae; genus SG8-38. The sequence goes on from CALJYC010000183.1 coordinate 3,554, forward strand.
GGCGAGCTACTTCGGGATCTTCTGCCTCGGCGCTTACTTCATGGCCGTCGGCCTCTTGATGAGCGTGCTTGCGCCCACCCAGATCATCGCCGCGGTGCTCTCGTTCGTCGCGCTTGGAGTTCTGTTCACGGTGGGCATCGGTGAGTTCGTTCTCGACGGAACCGCGCGCGAGGTCTGCGCCTACGTGAGCATGTGGGGTCATATGCAGAGCTTCTCCAAGGGCGTGGTCGATACACGGCACCTCGTGTTCGACCTCTCGGTGGCGGTGTTGGCGGTCGGCTTGAGCATCGGAGCCTTGAAGGCACGGAGGCACGGGTGAGCGCGCAACCTCGCACCCGGCTGAACCTCGTGCTCACGGCCGTGCTGGGCCTCGTGGTCGTCGCGTTGGTGAACTATCTCTCGGCCCGTCACTACAAGCGATGGGACTGGACCGCGCACGGGCTTTTCACGCTGTCCGACCGGAGCCAGCAGGCGTTGCGCGAGCTCGATCAAGAAGTTCAGATCTACGTCTTTCTGGGGCGGGACGAGCAGGACTTCGCCGACGTCGAGACGCTGCTCGAAGAGTACAAGGCGGTCACCGACAACATCACAGTGGAGTGGGTGGACCCGGACCGCGACCGCGCGCGCTATCAGATCCTAGCAGACAAGTTTGGGATCGATAGCTGGCTCGCCGGCGAAGTGACGCTTTCCCAGGTGCCCGTCGTCGTCACCAGCGGTGACCGCAAATGGAAGGTGGAGCGTCATCAGCTGATCGTCGAAGACTTCGAGACTTTCGAAGATGCGGATGGTCACAAGCTCGACCTGCAGTCTGAGCGCGCCCTCACCGGCGCGATCCTCGAAGTCACGACGGGAGAGCCAACCAAGGTTTGCGTCGCGGCGGGGCACGGCGAGTGGGAGGTCGGTGCCTACGGCGAACGCAGCCTCGATGCGGTCGCACGCGAGCTCGAGTGGGAGAAGATCGAGGTCGAGCCTTTCGAGGTTCGGGCCGACGACGTCCCCGAATCCTGCGATGCTTTGTTTGTCATCAGCCCGCAGCGCTTGTTCTCTGCAGAAGAAGTCGCCGTCGTGGACCGCTACCTCACCGCCGGTGGCAACGTGCTGCTCGCGCTCGATCCCGTGCTGAAAAAGGAAGCTCTCACGCCGACGGGCTTCGAGGCCTCGCTCGAACGGCGCGGGATCCTCGTCGGAGACGACCTCGTCATCGAGAACGACACGGCGCAACAGCTCCCCGGCAACCCCGGCGACCTGTTCCTCGTTACCAACCTCGGCACACATCGCCTCGTCGACACGATCCGGAAGCGCGGCGGCGGGGTCCTCTTGGCGGTGGCGCGCTCGGTGGACGTCGCCGACGGAAGCGACACCGAGATCCTGTTTCGGACGAGCCCCAACGCCGTCGCGGAAACCGACATCTCGCGTGCCATCGACCCCAACGCCAAGGGAGAGCCGACAACGCCGAGCGCCGTGCCGCTTGCGGTCGCTTGGGAGTATGTCGCTCCGCTCGGCGACGACTTGAAGCCAGTCGAAATCGAGGGGCCGACTCCGGGCCGGCTTCTGGTGCTCGGAGACAGCGACTGGATGAGCCCAGAGCTCCTCGACAATCCGCAGCTATCGAACATCGACCTCCTCTCCTCCACAGCCGGTTGGCTCACCCAGCGAGAGGCGTTGATCAACATCGCGCCGCGCAAGACCAACGCGCGTGCGGTCATCATGAGCGACGCGGACCTGCAGAATCTACTATTCCGAGTCGTGGTTCTGTTGCCGCTGGCAGCGTTCATCGCCGGCTTCGGCGTGTGGTGGTCGAGGCGTTCATGAGCGCCCGAACCCCGATCATCCTGTTGCTCGTCGCGGCTATCTTGTTGGCCTACGTTTTGCTGTTCGAGCGTGGCCGTCCCGGGCGCACCGAAATCGATTCGCGGTCTGGCTTGTTGTTGGAGGCAGTGGTCCGCGAACGGATCACCCGCATCCGAATCGCGTCGGGCGAGGATCGGATCGCGCTGCTCCGACAAGGCGAGGGTTTCGACGAGACCTGGAGCCTCGAAGAACCGAAGCAAGCCCCCGCCGATCCCGAGGCCATCGAGGACTACCTCCGCAACTGGGAGTTTGCGCTTCCCGTTCGTACGCTGCAAAGCCCAAGCGCGGAGGACCTACAGAGCTTCGGCATCGACACTCCGAAGGCGGAGGTCACGTTCGAGATGGGGCGGGCCAAGGTGAGGGTGTCCCTCGGCTCGGGCTCTCCGGTAGACGGAGGCGGCTACGTGCGAATCGACGACCACCGCCAAGTGACGGTCGTTAGCGACGACGTCGTCGCGCTCTTCGAGCGCACAGCAGACGCCTTCGAGCTCAAAGGCGACGCCGGTGCACCCGACCTATCGGAGTTAATCGGCGCGCAAGAAGACGCGGCCGTCGCCGCTCCCTGATTACTTCGCTTCGGCCTTGGCGACCGTCTGGTGGGACGCGTACTCGAGCAAGCCATTGCTCGTGTTGAAGCCGCCGGACGAGATCAGTGTGAAGTGACCCTTCACATGCACCTTGTTGCCGATCTTCAGGTCCCTAGGCACCACGACGGCACCTGCGATCGTGGTGGTCTTGCGCCCGCGTCGAGCGCGCGCGAGTTGCTCTTGGTTGTCGGCGTAGCCCACGACCAGCAACTGCTCGGCTCGGTCGGTCTGGTCGGCGGTGTCCGCGATGAACATGTGCGGCGCGGCGACCTTCGGACACTCCTCTTTCTTCCGTTTCTTGCAGACCGGCGGCTCGTAAATTTCCATGATGTAGCCAGTCACGGAAAGGTCGGTGTCGAGCACCTTGGCCGGTCGCAGGCGAAGGCCATACACGCTGTACGACTCATCTTCGTAGGTCGTTGGAAACGGTGGAGGCGGTAGCGTCGGAACCTCCGGAAGGTTCGGGACGATTACGGGTAGTTGTTCAGCCTCAGCCTCAGGCTCCGAAGCAGACGTAATTTGTTCACAACCGGCGCTCAACAGCACCCCGGCCAACATCAGGCCTATTAGACGAGCTCCCATGTTCCCCCCTGTCTCGAACAAAGTAACACGACCGATTCGCGAGCGACAATCTAGCGACCCGCCGGGGTACACCCACCGTCCTTGGCTGGGGGCTGTTCGAGCGCCATTTTCAGCGTGGGCGGAACCCCTTCGGTCCGTCGGAGCTGTTCAACCGCCAATTTGGCTTCTGGGGTCCCGAGGGCCCGCAAAGCCTCGATGGCGCGTGCGGCGTTGTTCAGGTCCTCGGTGAGCGCATTGCTGGGTGCGGCCCGCATGACGACGCCGAACAGCGCTTCGACCGCGTCCGCACGGCAGTGGGCAACGACGTAACCAATCGCTGCTGCCGTCACCTGGGGCCATTCGTTGCGGGCCCGCAGCCTCCGGTGGACGCGTTCCCAGCCCTGATCGTGCGAGGAGGCAGCGAGGACCTCGATCGCGGCGGCCCGGACCACCGACATGGAGTCATCGACCGATGCGACGATCACCGGTATTGCGGCGCCCTCGGTTCGAAGGCCCGTCACCGCTGCGGCGCGAACCATGGGCCAGGTGTCGCGGCGGGCGAGCGTGGCCCGCTCTACCAAGGTGTCCGGATCGCCAGACAAAGCGTCCGCTGCGCGTGCGCGAACGCGCGGGTAGGGGTCGCTCAACGCACCGCGCGCCTCCTCACGATGCCCGCGGGCGGTGATCACGTCGACGGCGGCCTGGCGAAGCATCCATTCGTCGGACTCGCCGACTTGGCTTCGAACCCATCGGTCGACGTCGTCACTCGCGCCGGCCGCTCCGGCACTTTGAAGCAGTCGCCACTTGGCCGCGAAGTCGATGGGCGTCGCCACCGCATATTGGACGAACGAGGCGATGACCCCGCGATAGTCGTCGAGCGAGGTCAGGCTCATCGCAGCGCTTGCAACGGCGGCTGCTGAAGGCTCTTCGGCGAGCCACGCGCGAAGCCGTCGCTTCGCATCGTTGCCCGAGCGCTGGACTGCGGTCCCGAGCGCGCCGCGAAGCCCCGGACGGTCCGCACCCCCTTCGTCGGTGATCGCTCGGAGCAAAGGCTCGATGGCGAAGTTGGGGTCGGTGCGCGCCAGCAACGACGCCGCGTCGTCGCCGACAACGGGATCGGAAAGAAGCTCGACCAGACCATCGCGTCCCCGGGGGGTGATCCGCCGCAAGATTGCGAGCGCACGGCTGCGGAGCCCCTCGTCCTCGGAACGAGCGGCCTCGATCAAGGCTTCTATCGCTGCGTCGTGCCTGTTGGCGAGCGGCGAGAGCGCTCCCAGGGCGCGCTTGCGCCCGAGCAGTGAAAGGGACGGCCACGCGTCGCGGATCTGCTTGGCCGCCCGCTCGCCGCCCGCTTGAAGCACGTGGACCGCCGCAATCGCGCGGTCGTGATCCGCGTCGAGGCTTCGGACAGCGTCCGCGATGGCCACGGGGTCCGACGCGGCCGACACGTTCCCCACCCAAGCCGTCAGCCACACAAAGGTCGCTACTGCAATCGAGCGTCTGCGGTTCGTCGTTCCCACTCAATTCCCGTCCCGTCCCGCACCTCTAGCACGCGGTCCTCGGGAGGAAGGAAATCCTCGGGATGGCTAGTGCAGCAGCCACCCTCGGGGCTACAGTGGCTAGTGCAGTAGCCACTAAGCTGCTCCGGATGCCCTGGACTACACCCAAATGGAGCAGGGTCCGCAAGCCATCCACTTCGACCTGGATGCGGGAGGCAAGCTCCCCGGGGGCAGTGGAGGAGGCTCGACGCGCAGCACATGCCCGAGTACTTTCCCTGAAATTCCGAGATGATATGGAGTTGAAGCTTGGCGCTGAGGTTCGTTCGGCGCGTCTCCGGCAGCGCTCTGAGGAGGCCGACCAAGGCCAGAAGCCAGACGATCTCGTTCGCGGAAAGGCCTGGGGACGCAAGCATTCCGGGAGGCATCTGAGCGCCCGAATCAGTCTCTAAATTCTGCAAAAGCGGGCCGACCAGCCATGCGTGGCCAGCAGCGGCCGCAGCAGAAACCAACATCACCGCGAGCGCCGCTGCACCGAACCGGAGCCGTCGCTGCAGAGATTCCAGTAGCTTGCGACGAGCAGGCTTCTCACTGGAATTTCTCCGCAGAAACACGTCGAATACCTCTTCCCAACATCAATCGAGGACCCATATAGTTTTAGTTACCCCACGATAAATCCACACGTTCGACAGACGGATTCACGCTTGCTCTGCATTCCGGCACGGTGCGTGCATCTCGATCTGGCTTGAACGAATGGTTCACGCTCGGTGGAAGAGTCGGGCGGTTTCGAGTGTTCAGCCAGTAATCGGGGTGCCACACATCGCGGGGCGCCACCGGAAGGCGAGAGGCAAAATGGCAAGACAGGCAGTGACAAGACAGTCCACGCGGAAGAGCCAGGTGCGGGCCAAGGTATCCAAGCCATCGGAGCCGAAGGCTGAGGCCGAGGTTCAGAAGCCAGCGGAAGCCCAGGCGAAGCCCGCCGGGGCTGCCGAGCCCAGCAAGGAGCAGCTCGAGAAGGCTCGCGTCGAGAGCGAGAAGGCTCTCAAGGAGTTCGAGCGCCAGGGCGCCGGAGATTCGACCCTCACTCGGTACTTCCGTGAGATGATCGGTCATCGCGTGCTCACCCCTCAAGAGGAGATCGAGGCCGCCAAGCAAGTCGAGCGCCTCGAAATCGCCTACTGGGAGGCTCTGCTCAGCTACCCGTCATGCTTCGAGAGCGTCGCCGCCGTCATCGAGGCGCGCGTCGACGAGCAGCCGCTCCCCGAGCTCGCCTCACTCCGCAAGCTCTG
>CALJYC010000184.1 GCA_937984275.1 uncultured bacterium
GAGCCGCCTCATGGATTCCACGATCGGGTTCATCGGGCTCCGTCAGAACGCAAGCGCACGCTGGTTCTCGATTGTCGCCACCGTGTTCATGCCTCCGACCCTGCTCGGTGCCATCTGGGGCATGAACTTCGAGTACATGCCTGAGCTCGACGACCGGTATGCCTACGGCCTCGCGCTGGTGCTCATGCTTCTATCGGCAACGATTCCACTTTGGATCGTGCGCAGGATGGGCTGGCTCAGTCGCTAGTTGCGCTCGAACACGAAGCCGGCACTCCGCGTGACGCAATTTGGATAGACGACGGGCGTCGCACTCGACAGAAGTAGGGTCTGCCCCATTGTCACAGAGAGATTCTCATGGTTTGCTTTGGCTCTGATCGATAGGGAGGGAACTGTGCCTCGGCGAAGGCATCCAACATGGAGAGTAGTGTAGTGCTCAAAACAGCATTTGTGACGATCGTTGCGATTATAGTTCCCGCTTTGATCTTCGGTTGTGTCCGTGATGTGAAAACCGAATCGGCGACGGATTTCAGCCTTGTGTCCGGCCAGACCTGGGATTGGTTTCCCGACAAAGTCAAAACTTGGCAACAGTACAAGCGAGGCGAATCGATGGCGGACCTAGACAAGGCTGAGTTGCGTGCGCTCAAGCGAGAGCACAAGCACATCCAGAAGTCGATCCAGCGCGAGCTGTCGGACAGGGGGGTTCGGCGGGTGGAAGACCGGCCCCCGACCTACCACGTGGCCTACTACCTGTTCCCAGACGGCATCCCGTCGCGGCTCGCGACTACGCGCCGTACGAGGGACCGGCGCATGATTGGGAAGACCCGGCCGAAGACGTGCTTGTCATCGACATCGTCGACCCAGCTAGTCGCCAACTTCTGTGGTCCGGATCGGGTGCAGGCAACACTCGCGCCATCGCGGATGTTGGAAGCGACGAGCCGGCACGCATGCGGGGCGTGAAAGAAGCCGTTCGCCACATCATGCGAGACCTCAAGTAGACCGCAAGCGCCGCCGAAGCGCGTGATGCGCGTTGATGGCACGCCCGGTGACCTGAGGGTGCCTTAAGGATCTGAAATCGAATGATATGAAGTGACGACCCGTGAACATGGCGACGTGACTAACGCCTGGGCTTCATTGAGGTTTCTGAGTGATCTCGGTTGGTTGTGTTGGCACGCGGAATCCGGCTTTTGTGAACTCATAACCCGAAGGTCGTCGGTTCAAATCCGGCCCCCGCAACCAATGATGTTGGGCACTTGCGAAGACGTTGAGTGCCTTTCTTTTTGGCTCGGTGCCTTAAGGGTGCCGTGATGTGCCGCGGCGGATTCAAATTCGTCGCACGAGCGATGCACGGATCGGCGGAAAACGTTATGTTTTCGATCGTTGCTGCGCGGCAACGGCCCGACCTTCCGGTGCATAACCCGAGGGTCCTGAGGCGACGCAACGAGAGCGGTCGGAAGGAACACTTGCGACCAAGATCAATTGCCTCAGAGGAGCTCGTCCAGCTCGATCGCTTCCGAATCCGCAGGCAGCCGCACGAGGGTGCCGTCGCGTCCCACGCTGACCGGACCTGACCAGGTCTCGGCGACTCCGTCGACAAAGATTTCCTCCATCGAAGGCAGCGGCAGGGGCGGCACGATGTGAGTGTAGAGCAAGTACCCGACGCCCGTGTCGCGCGCGATCTCCGCGGCCTCCGCCGGGGTCGTGTGGTAGTTGAGGATGTCGTCTGTGATCTTCACGAGGCGGGGCCTGCCCGCGCGCTCGGCGCCCTGGTTCAGCAGGCCCACGAGCTGCGGGTTGAGCGCTTCGTGGACGAGCAGATCCACGCCTGCGGCAAATCGCTGGAGGTTGGTGTTCTTCTTCGTGTCGCCGCTCACCACCACCGAGCGCCCGCGGAAATCGAAGCGATAGCCGACCGCCGGGCGCACCGGGCTGTGATCCACCACGAAGGCGGTGATCGTAAGGCCATCGCGCTCGAGCACGATCCGGCCCTCGCCCACCGCTGGCACCGCGAACGGACGCGCCACGGCCCCAGCGCCGGGGGGGGGCATGGTGTCGGCTCCGTGGTGCGCGACCCGGTAGCGCTGGCTGTCGCGGTAGGAGAGATTGACGCCCTCGACCACAGCGCTTACCCCGGTGGGGCCGTGCACCGGCGTCGGAGAGGCACTTCCGGCGTTCGCCCAGCGCTGCATCAGCAGCTCACCCAGGCCATCGATGTGATCCGAATGGAAGTGGGTGAGCAGCACGGCCGCGATCTTCCCCTGCGGCAGCCGCATGCGCGAAAGCACGCGCGACGAGCCTGCGCCGGCGTCCACGATATAGACACGCTCGCCGGCGATCACCGCCGTGCACGGCCCCGAGCGCTTCGGTTCCGGAAACGGCGAGCCGGCACCGCAAAGTGCCACGTGGAGCCCGTCGGGAAGCTCGTCCAGCAGGCTCGAGGCCATATTGCGCTCCACCAGCCGCTCCACCAGCCGCAAGGTAATGGTCTTGCGCAGCGCGTAGCCCGTCACTGCCAGAACGACCAGGAGACCGAGCATCCCGAGTCCGAATCGCTTCATTCATTCTCCCTTCCTCGAGCGCTCACCGTAACGCAACCCGACGTCGCCTTCAGTCGTTGGCAACAACCGAAAGCATCGAGACCCGGCTCTCGGCGCCATGAGGGTGCCGTGGCGATCTGAAATGACACACCGAACGCAACTCCCACAATTTCTCCCACACACCAGGAACAAATCAGGAACAGACACGCAACACCCGAGAACATGATACCCCGTGTTTTCCGGGGTTTTCTCAATGATCCTGATCAGTCAATTCAGCTGAGCCCCATCACCTTCGTGAGCACCACGGTGATGTTGTCCGGACCACCGGCTTCGTTCGCGCTGTCGATCAGCTTGTTGGCGGCGGTCTGAAGGTCTTGATGCGACCCGACGATGCGTTGGATGTCCGGGTCGGAAACCGGGCCGCATAAGCCGTCGCTACAGAGTACGTAGATGTCGCCGATTTCAGGGCGGTCGAGCACGGTGTCGACCTTGACGGTGGACTTCATCCCGAGCGCTCGAACGATCACATTCTTGAGTGGGAAGTTTTCGATCTCCTCTTCGGAGAGTCGCTTCATCTTGATGTAGTCGTTGAGAAGCGAGTGGTCCGCCGTGAGCTGGTCCATCTTTCCGTCACGGATGCGGTACACCCGGCTGTCCCCGACGTGCGCGATCAACACGCCGTCTTCAACGACGAGAATGCCGACCACCGTCGTGCCCATGCTGTGCATCCCAGGATCTTTTTGCGCTGCTTCGTAGATGCGCAGGTTCGCGAGCTTGATGCCCGTGATCAGGCGGTTCTCTTCGTAGCCCCGCGCCTTGTCCATCTTGTACGGCCACGTCGCTTCGGGATCGGAGCTGGTCGCGCGAAAGAACTCACGTAGGGTGTCGATCGCCATGCCGCTCGCAACCTCGCCGGAGGCGTGTCCGCCCATCCCGTCGGCCACCACATAGAGGTTGTCCTCCTCGGCCAGCATGAAACTGTCCTCGTTGTGGGTTCGCTTCATCCCCACATGCGTGTCGCCGATCGCCAAGACCCGAGCCCGTGACATGTTCCCCTTCGAATCCCCCTGGAATACGAGACTAGCGACCCGGTGACGGCCAAGTCAACGAAACCGGCCTATACTCGCCCCAACGTGCCAGGCGACCCTGAAAACGAGCTCGCGGCGGTCATCTCGAGCGCCCAGGAGGTTTTGCGTTGGGAGAGAACGCTCGGCGGCGCCGGATTTCCGGCACCCCAGGCCGCATCGCCGCTTCAGGCGCCCCGAGGCGGACCCGGCGCACACGGGGGCGACCAGGACACCCAAACTCGCCTCCAAGTGCTCGCCGACGAGGCTGCCGAATGCACGCGTTGTGAGCTGAACCGTGGCCGAACCAAGAGCGTCTTTGCCCGAGGGACCGCGGATACCGACCTCGTCTTCGTAGGCGAAGGCCCTGGCTTTCACGAGGACCAGCAAGGCTTGCCCTTCGTCGGACGAGCAGGCCAACTGCTCGACCGGATGATCGCCGCAATGGGCTACGAACGCGACGGCGTCTACATCTGCAACGTGGTGAAGTGCCGCCCCCCCGACAACCGCACTCCACTCCCCACCGAAGCCTCCGCATGCGCCCACTTCCTAGTCCCCCAACTCGACCTGGTGCAGCCGAAGGCCATCGTCGCGCTCGGCCGCTGTGCAGCAGAGAACCTGAGCGTCGTCCCTCCCGCCGGACGGTGGCGCGGAATCTGGGGCGAATGGCGAGGCATCCCCGTGATGCCGACTTATCACCCAGCGTTC
>CALJYC010000185.1 GCA_937984275.1 uncultured bacterium
TGTGAACTGAATCCCGAGCGGCTTCAGAATTGGTTGCTTCAGCCAAGGCCCTTGAACCAGCAGAATCGCTACCAACGCGGGCACCGTGTACCAGAAGGCGATGGCTCGCCCGGCCGCCCCGGACCACTCGATGCCGTTGAGCCACATGCCGACGACCGGCGTCCAACTCCCGATCGCCATCAAGGCGAACGGAACCCAGATCAGCCGTGTTTTGGTGACCTCCGGGCTCACCGAAAGCGTTTCCACGCGGCGAATTCGGCTTCCTGAAACGCTGCGTAGCGCTTCTGGAGCCGAACGAGCTCTCCGTAGACACGCGGCAACTGCGGCGCCAATGCGAGCAACACGCGCCCGGTGGCTTCTGCGTCTCCTGCCGCACGGTGCGCCTGCTCGAGCGGGATTCCTAGGTGCTTTGCGACATCGCCGAGCCGCCGGCTTTTCAACTCTTTGAGGATCTCGCGAGCCCAAACTAGTGGGTCCACCCAAACCACGTCGTCGCGCGCAGCCGGTGGCATGTCCCCTGGGGTCATTCCCTTCGGAGCAGCCCGCGCGATCTCTGCCAGAATGAATCCACGGTCAAACGGTGCGTTGTACGCGACCGGGAGCGTGCCCTGCAGAAGCTCGAGCACTCGAGGCATCACCGTCTCGAAGTCCGGAGCACCTTGGAGCTCTTCGTCGGTGATGCCGTGTACCGCCCGCGACTCTTCGGGGATCGGGATTCCCGGGTTGACCAGTAGGCTCTCTCGGCTGCTCACGGTGCCTTTGTCGAATCTCACGAGCCCGATTTCGATCACACGGTCGGTTTCGGAGTCCCGCCCCGTCGTCTCGAAATCGATGACGGTGAACGGGATGTCCTCCCACGAGGAACCCGGTTCGAACTCATGGCACAGGCCTTCGACGTTTTGGATCGCGTCCGCGATCAGGTCTGCAATGCCCGGATAGTGGCGCCCCGTTGGAAAGCACCCACACACATCGGTTCGTCCCCGCACGCACGGAAGATGCACTGCATGGCCGCCCCGGCGCAAGTCGTATAAAGGATAGACCGTGGCTTCGACGTATCGGACGCGCTTCGCCCCTTCGCCGACTGGCAAGATGCACCCGGGACACGCGCGCACCGCGCTGGTGACCTGGCTCCAGGCGCGCAAACAGGGCGGGGCAATCGTGATGCGGGTCGAGGACATCGATCGCCCGCGGGTCGTTCCCGGCTCCGCCGACGCGATCTTCCGCGACCACGAGTGGCTCGGGCTCGACTGGGATGAAGGCCCAGTGTTCCAGTCCTCCCGCGACGAAGCTTACCAGCGAGCACTCGGTCAGCTCGAGGCAGCGGGCATGGTCTACCCGTGCACGTGCTCCCGAAAAGAGATCGCCGCGATCGCGAGCGCACCTCACGGAGACGAGGGCCCGCGCTATCCCGGAACTTGCCGCAGTGGCGTCACGAAACCCGGCAAGCCTCCAGCGCTTCGCTTCGTCTTCGAAGACCCGTCTCCAGGCTTCGAGGACGTGTTGTGCGGGCCGTATCCCGAAGGCCGGACTGGGGGTGACTTCGTGCTTCGGCGCGCCGACGGTATTTGGGCCTATCAGCTCGCCGTCGTCGTCGACGACGACGAGGCGGAGATCACCGAAGTGATCCGTGGTGCGGACCTACTTTCATCCACACCCCGTCAGATCGCGCTCTACCGGGCGCTCGGGTATCGAGTTCCGCGTTTCGCGCACGTCGGCTTGGTGGTCGACGCCGACGGCAACCGGCTCGCGACGCGGCACCAGGCAACTTCGATCGAATCGCTTCGAGAGGGCGGCCGCTCCGCGGAGCAGGTCATCGGTGAGCTGGCGTGCTCACTCGGATTGACGGCCACAAGCGCGCCGATTCGCGCGGAGGAGTTGGTTTCCGCCTTCGACATGACCGAGATCTCCCGGTCCCCGTTCACTTGGAATCCGACCCCGTAAAGCCGGCTTTGCCGTCCACGAGGCTTCGGGGTTGACATTAATTGAATTTTCGACCCTGATTTGGGACAAGGACCGGGCTGTGACATCAAGCGATAGGCTGATGGAGATCTTCGAGCGACTGACGGAGCTCGACCCCGTCCGAACATACCCTCAACGAGGCGCCACCTTGATCGCCGGCCTGGTCGGAGCCCGTTCGTTTCGGCTCGATCGCCCCGATGCCGATGTGCTGAGCAGCGAGTCTGCTCTGACCGCGACCGATCCCACGATCTCGCTGCCCCTTCGCCAAGGGCGCACCCTCGTCGGGACACTTCATCTGGAAATCGTGGGCGATGCTCCCGCAGGCGATCAGCTGGAGCTCTTGAAATGGGCGTCGCGGCTCTACGGACGGGGGCTGGACTACGCCGAGCGGCTTACCGATGAAGGCGGCCGAAGGCCGGGGGAAGCGGTCGAGGAAACCTTGCGCCGGGCCCCGCTCACCCCGCGCGAGCGCGATGTCGTTTCGCTTTTGGTTGCGGGGTCCAGCACGCGCGAGATCGCAGCGGAGAGCGGGCTGACGGTGTCGACCGTCAACACTTACCTCAAACGAATCTTTTCCAAGCTCGGTGTGCACTCGAGGGTCGAGCTGATTGCCCGTATGGCCGGGACAGCTACCATTCCCCCGCGCCCCAACTACGAAGCGCCGTACCCTGATTGATGGACAGAGACGACGAGCTCACACATCTGGATCGCGACGGTCAGGCCCGGATGGTCGACGTTGGCGAGAAAGCTAAGACGACCCGACAAGCCCGTGCGCGCGCGACGCTCCGAATGGAGCCAGAGACACGCCGCGTGTTGTTGTCCGGCCAGGTTCCGAAGGGCGACGCTTTGGCGACTGCCCGGATCGCTGGGATTCAAGCAGCGAAGCGGACCTCGGAGTTGATCCCGCTTTGTCATCCTCTAGCGATCACGGGTTGCGACGTTGCGTTCGAACCAGCGGGCGACGATGAGCGATTCATCATTGAAGCGTCGGTCCGTTGCGCCGATCGCACCGGCGTCGAGATGGAAGCGCTCACAGCGGCCACGGTTGCGGCGCTCACCCTCTACGACATGCTGAAGGCGATTGATCGTGGCATGGCGATCGAGGAGATCGTGTTGCTCGAGAAGGAAGGCGGCCGGAGCGGCCACTATCGGCGTTGAAGCTAGTCTCGACGAACGATTCGGCGAAGCGCGTGCCAGTCATCCTTGGTTAGCTCGCGGGTGACAACCAAGACCGCAACGGAGCTGGCGAAGCCGAGGGCCAGCGCGATGAGCGCCATTATCCGGGAGTCATCCGGAATCGCGGCGGCCGCGGCGTACCCTGCGCCCGCCGCGAGCCCCGCTCGAACCCAGGTGGCGATAGGAATGAAGACGCCGAACGACCGGTAAACCGCCCACGCGGAAAGCACCAGGGCGATGACCATGCCGATGGCGGTGCCGGTGGCCGCTGCTTCGAGCGTCTGCTCGCCGAGACCGGCGCGCATCACCAGAACCCGGTTCGCGATGACCACGGCCAGCAGTGAGACGCCCGCAATCATCGCAGCCACAGAAGGCTTGCCCGCTCCACTGATCGCCGTCGCAGCGACGGCAAAAAGGGCGAACGCGGCCACGCCGAAGACCAAAATCGAGAGGGCGGGCGCTCCTGCCAGGTACTCCGCCGGGTACGCGAGGCGCATCACGCCGCGGGCGGCGCCCGAGGTGGGCGCGGCGACCAGCAAGAGGAGTAGCAACGATAGACGCATGGCATGCTGAATCGTCGACCGCGCCGCCTCTCGATTTCCGATGCTGGTCGCTTTACTGATCATCGGGAACACGATGAACGTCATCGAGATGATCAATTGATAGGGCACGAATGCGAAGGTCTGCGCGGCGCGGTAGTAGCCGACGTACTGGTTGGCGAGGTCGACAGCGGCTTGGCTGGTCGCCGTGCTGGCGAA
>CALJYC010000186.1 GCA_937984275.1 uncultured bacterium
GGTGAAGATCACGGGCTCCGGCGCCGAGCTCAACCAGACGCTCGAGCGGGCCGGCCGCGTGGCTGACTTCTTCGAGCTCGGGGAGCTGATGTGCTTGGATGCCTTGAAGCGCGAGGAAAGCTGCGGCGGCCACTTCCGCGAAGAGCACGAAGAGAACGGCGAGGCTCTGCGCGATGACGAGAACTTCAGCTACGTGGCGGCCTGGGAATGGACCGGCAATCCCGGCGAGCCGCGCCTCAACGAGGAGCCGCTGACCTTCGAATACGTCAAGCCCACCAAGCGGAGCTACAAGTAAGGGGCCTATCGATGAGCGAAGAACTACTGAATCTGACTCTCCACGTGTGGCGCCAAAACGGCCCGAACGACTCCGGCCGCTTCGAGACGCACCAGGCGAAAGACATCACGACACACATGTCGTTCCTCGAAATGCTCGACGTCGTGAACGAAGAGCTGATCGAAAATGGCAAGTTGCCGATCGCGTTCGACCACGACTGCCGAGAGGGCATCTGCGGCACCTGCGGGATGGTGATCAACGGCATGGCCCACGGCCCTCAGAAACTGACGACTACCTGCCAACTCCACATGCGGCAGTTCAAGGACGGCGACGAGATTTGGCTCGAGCCGTGGCGTGCGCAAGGTTTCCCGGTCCTGAAGGATCTGGTCGTCGACCGGACGGCGTTCGACCGTATCATCCAGGCTGGGGGCTATATCTCGATCCGAACGGGAAGCGCATCGGAGGCCAATGAGTTGCCCGTCGCCAAGGAGATCGCTGACCAGGCGATGGACGCGGCCGAGTGCATCGGCTGCGGCGCTTGCGTCGCGGCCTGCCCCAACGCGTCGGCCAGCCTCTTCACCGCGGCGAAAATCTCTCACCTGTCGTTGTTGCCGCAGGGGCAGGCCGAACGGCAGGACCGCGCCCGTACGATGGTCGCGCAGATGGATGCCGAAGGCTTCGGCGGCTGCACCAACCACGGCGAGTGCGAAGCTGCTTGCCCAAAGGGTGTGAGCATGAGGTGGATTGCGCGAATGAACCGCGAGCTCGTACGCGCGATGGTGAAGGCCGACACGACGATCGAGCGCCGCGACCGCTAAGCGCGTCGGTTGTCCCAGACGAAGCGGCCAACGCCTGCGAGCACCGCGAGGACGATGAGAATCAAGGTCGCGACGGCGTATCGCTCGGCCAAGTCGCTCAGCGCCTCCCAGTTGTTGCCCACGGCGTAGCCAAGACCCATCAGAAGCGCGTTCCATAGGGCGGCGGAGATCCCGCCAAAGACGATCACTGGGCCGGCACTCATGCGCGACAGGCCGGCGCCGACGAAGAAGAAGGCTCGAAGGGCAGGTAGGAAACGATTGCCGACGAGGTACATCGCTCCGTGTTGCTCGTAGCCACGACGCACTGCGTCGAGGGCGCGCGTTGCACCTGGTGTTCTCAAGAACGAAGGCCAACTCTCTTCGTGGTTCGCAAGCCAGACACCGAACCCCCAGGCCGCGAGCCCTCCCAAGAGTGCGCCCGCCGTCATTGCGAGGTATACGAACATCCAATGCAGTTGCGCACGAACGGCTAGCGCAACGGCAAAGAGCGCGACGGTATCTCCCGGGACTGGCGGGAAAACGTACTCGATCGCAGCGGCGGCCAGGACGAGCGCATAGGCCCAGTACTGAGGACCGTGCTCCAATGTGTGCAGAAATTCGTCAAGCACAGGAACAACACATAGCCTTGCAATCATGGAGGGTGTAGCACACTGCTCGGCTCGACATCAGCGTTCGATGAGTCAATCTACTTCCACACAAGGTTAGATCAGTGGCGAGCGTAGATCCTTTGGTGTCGGTGTTGCAGCGTCCCAACGTACGGGTCGAGGACGTCGCCATCCTCATCGCGAGGGAAGCCAACCCGCTCCTCGATGATCACGCGATGCGGCGCGGCCTCGATGGCCTCGGCGCAGAAGCATTGATTCGGCGCGGCCTTCGCTCCACGCCGGAACGCGACGGGCGAATCCTCGCAGAATTGCTGTTCGAGGAGCTCGGCTTCGAAGGCGAGCGCGACGACTACTACAACCCCTACAACAGCTACCTCGACAAAGTGATGCTCCGCCGCAAAGGGATTCCGATTTCACTTTCCGTCCTCACGATGGCTGTCGGCGAGCGCGCAGGAATGGACGTCGAAGGCGTCGGCTTCCCAGGTCACTTCTTGGTTCGCGTCGGCGGACCCGACGGCGTCTATCAAGACCCGTTCCACGGCGGCGAGCTGCTCGACGGTCAGGGCTTGCGCAGGCTCGCCGCACAATTCCTCGGCGCCGAAATGGCAATGCACCCCAGTTACCTCGATCCCGTCGACTGCCTCACGATCACGATTCGCATGTTGGCGAATCTCAAGAACGCGCATCGGCGCCAAGGTGACTACGCACGCGCGATGCTCGCATGCGACCACTTGGTGGAGCTGACGCAGGCACCGGAGCACCGCCGCGACCGCGGCTTGCTTGCCCACGCCCTGCGCACGTACGGAGCCGCCTCGGAGGACCTCGCCGCCTATCTAGAGGCGCGGCCGGACGCCAAGGATGCCCACGCGATTGGCCTCGCCCTCGAAGAGGCGCGAGAGCAGGCGGACCAGGTCTTGCACTGATTCACTGATTCTGGGCGACCGCTTTACACCAGCCCACGGCGTGCAATGACTCGGCCCGACGGGTGAGTCCCCATGTCGATCCAATCCCTCAAAGCGCTGTTTAGGCCCGAGCTCGACGAGCTTTCCACGTACCGGGTGCCCCCTGCCCCCCCCGTGGTGAAGCTCGACGCAAACGAGAGTCCCTGGCCGTTGCCTCCAGAAGCGCGGGCGCGGATCGCGGCGGCGCTGCACGCCAGCGAGCTCCATCGCTATCCCGATGGGCGAGCTACCAAGCTCCGCGATGCGTTGGCGCGTGGCCTCGGAGGAAGCACGGACGAGTACGTGCTCGGGGCTGGGTCGGACGAGCTCATTGCGTTGATGGCTACAGCGATCTCCCGACCGCGCTCCGGCGCCGACCGCCCGGTGGTCGTGTTCCCCGACCCGACCTTCGTCATGTACCGAATGACGAGTCGTGCGCACGGCTGGGAGCCGGTGAGCGTGCCACTGGATGGCGCGTGGGATCTCGACGCGGGCGCCATGGCCTCGGCGCTGGCGCGCACGAACCCAAACATCGTGTATTACGCCACCCCCAACAATCCCACCGGCAATTGTTTCTCGCGAGACAAGATCGAGAGGCTCGTCGACGCATTCCCCGACTCGCTGCACGTCATCGATGAAGCTTATGGGCCGTACTCGGGCCAATCGTTTGCGACGTTCGCAGAGGAGCGACCTCACTGCGCTCTGATGGGTACCTTGTCGAAGGTCGGTTTTGCCGGCATTCGAGTTGGCTGGGTGCGCGTCCATGAGGCTCTATCACAAGAGCTCGAGAAGGTACGTCAGCCGTTCAACCTCAACACGGCTTCGCAGGATATCGCGACACTCGCGCTGACCGACCTCGCCCCGGTGCTCGAGACGCACATCACGAGCATCGTTGCCGAACGCGAACGACTGGCGACCGAGCTCGACCGCTACGAGGTGCTCCAATGCTTCCCGAGCGACGCGAACTTCTTGCTCGTGCAGCACACCGGAGATGTTCCGAAGTTCTGCCGCGCGCTGCTGGATCGCGAGATCGCGGTGCGGCAGTTTTCGACGGGCGATTCGCGGCTCCGAAGCTGCATCCGAATCACGATTGGCACCCCCGAAGAGAATCAGCGTCTGGTCGAGGCGCTCCGCGATATACTAGGTTGAACGATGTCCGTAGCACGAGAGGTGACGCCCGAGCGGGCCATTGAAGCATTGACCTGGGCCGCCGACGTGGCCGCGGACCAGGCGCTGCTCGAGCGGATGCCCGAGCGCCCCACCGCCGCCGAATGGCGCTCGGTCCCGCTGCCGGTGTTCCGGGAGCACATGGACCGTCTGCTGACCTCCAAGCATCCGGAGCCCGGGCTCGATGCAATTGAATCCGTGGGCTGTCTCGACGCGTGGCTGCCCGAAGTCGCAGCCATGGTCGGCTTCGGTGACAACGAGTGGCGCCACAAAGACGTCTGGAAGCACACCAAGCAGGTCGTTAAGCAATCCGTCCCGCGCATCGAGGTTCGCTGGGGTGCCCTGCTCCACGACATCGGCAAACCCAAGACCCGTCGCATCGACGAGGGCGGCGCTGTCACGTTTCATGGTCACGCCGAAGTGGGCGCCGCGATGTTCCGCAAACGCGTCGCTGACCGCCTTGGGTTCGAAGGCGCCCAACGCGAACGCGTCCATTTCCTCATCCTCCACCACCTCCGCGCCGCCCAGTACGACGAAGACTGGACCGACGCCGCGGTCCGCCGTTTTTACAATCAAATGACCAACGGCCTCCGCGACCTGCTCGACCTGAGCCGCGCCGACATCACGACCACGCGCCCCGAGAAACGGCGCCGAGGCGTGCGGCAGATCAGCCTACTCGCAAAGCGAATCCGCGACCTCCAAGAAGAAGACAACAAAGTCGCGCCATTGCCGAAGGGCTTGGGCACCGAGATCATGCAGGCGTTCGGGGTCCCACCCTCAAAACGCCTCGGCGACTTGATAAAGCAACTCACGGCCGCAGCAGAGGCCGGTGAGATCGAGCCCCAGAAACCGGCCGAGTACTACATCGACTTCTTGGGCGCGCACCGAGAAGAGTACGGCCTCGACTGATCACTGGCACTGCGTCACCGGAGAACGGCTCGCGACGGGCGTGCTCGCGATCGGGAGCCCCGTCGCCACGGCTACTCAAGTCGACATAAGGCTAGGCGCCGACCCAATCACTGTGCTGCCCATCGCGAGCCGTTCTCCTCTGTAGAAGTCGACGTACGGAGGCGTGTGTGACGTGCCGAGCATTAACCCTTTGAAAAAGGGGTCTGACCCCTTTTCTTCGGGAAGTTGGCACTGTTTGGTGTGAGGAGTCGTCCGTAGGGGCTCGGACAAACGCGACATGGGGTGGAGTCGGCGTGTGAGTGACAAGCGGCCATGACAGCAACCCGCTGCCGATTGGCGCGAGCTCCGAGGGGCGGCTTGCGTGGCCCACGCCCCCCAGTGCATCCGGCCACCTCTGCAAGCCGCCCCGTCCGGCGCAACCCCGTGTCGTGTTTGTCCGAGCCC
>CALJYC010000187.1 GCA_937984275.1 uncultured bacterium
AATGCTGCTCACCGTGGGCTTGCGAATTCTCACGCCGCCCAAGGGGCTTGCGTTCACGGTCGCCGCCGATGTCGGGCTCACCGGCACCCGCGACTTCGTCCGAGAGCTCGCGCCAACCGCCCCGTACAACGTCATTCTCGGCATTGCGTACGCGTTCGATCCGCGGCCCGCGGCACCCGTCGCACCCGTCACCGAACAGGAGCCTGTGGTGGCGATCGCACCGACTGGTCAGGTGCGCGGCCACGTCCTCGAGCACGGTAGCGAGCGACCGGTAGCTGACGCGGTTGTCGCGGTCGTCGGCCAGGACGTGTCTTCGCAGGTCACCGATTCCGACGGGCGATTCGTCACCTACGGCCTTCCGGGGGGTGAGGTCGTGCTCGAGGTGTCGCATCCGGAATACGAGACCGCCCGGTGTAACGCGCCCGTTCCCTCCGACACCGACTGCAAGCTCGTGCCTTCCACCCTCGATGGGCGGCTTCGGATTATGGCCGTTGGCCGCGAAGGCGGGCCGGTGCCCCAACTCGCCATTACCGTCCGAGGCCCCTCGGAGCATCGTCTGATCTCGGATAAGGCAGGCGCGGCCGTGGTCGACGCGATCGAGCCTGGGGCGTACACCGCCCACGTCGACGATCCGGTCTACCTGATCGCCGTCGCCGACTTCGACATCATTGCGCGAGAGGAAACGACCGTGCAGCTCCGCGTCCTACCCAAGCCCTCTCGTCCCGGCGTCGTGGTCAAAAAGAAAGAGATCGCTCTGCGGCGTCAGGTCAGCTTCGCCACCGGAAGTGACGAGATCCTCCCGAACAGCGAGCCCCTTCTGCTCGAGGTGGCCGACGCGCTCCTTCGAAACCCCGACCTGGAGCTCGTCGAGATTCAGGGTCACACCGATAATAGCGGCGACCGCGACCTCAACATGCGGTTGTCACAGCGACGGGCAGAGTCTGTTCAGCGCTGGTTGATTCAGCACGGCGTCGAGCCGACGCGGTTGATGGCCAAGGGCTACGGGTCCACGCGTCCGATCGCGCCGAACATCACGCAGCACAATCGCGCTCGAAACCGCCGCGTTCAGTTCAGGATCGTGCGTCGCGTTGACCTGAGCGCCGCCAAAGCACGGTAAGCCCGAGCAGCGCCAGGAGAAGGGTCACCCGGGTGTCGCCAGGGGCTTGCGCAGCGCTGCACCCACTACCGCTCGACACGGAGCCGGTTGGGTTGCAGGCGATTGGGTTGCCTGAGTCGGTGGTCTCGCAGTTGAGCTGCAGCCCCCCCATCGGAATTGCGTTGCAGGACTCGGTCAAGCTGCCGGGCGGGTAGATGGCGCACACCGCGTCGCGGTCGTCCTGTGCAAGAGTGCGCTTCTCCACGGAGGTTCGCTCTGCCACCGCGAACATCGTTGCTTCTACGCAGGACGGCAGGCTCGGATCGCAGTGGCCGATGCCGATGAAGTGCCCGGCTTCATGCGTCACGATGCTGGCCAAGTCCGCGTCGCCCGGGTTACCCGGGGGGCAACCTTCGTCCGGGCAGTTGGCGTAGGGGCCTCCGGCGCTGGTTCTGGTGGCCCGCTGGTCGTTGATCATGATGTCGGCGTCGAGGATCTCGCCAGTCTGCTGGTTGTGCCAAACGATCGTCACCGCGAGCGCCATTGGATCGTAAGCGGGGTCGTCCTCATCGGGGCACGGGTCCTCCCATGGGTTGAGGAAGGCAATGGTGTTCACGTTGCCGGTGGTGTTGTACTCCGGCCGCTGACACTCGGATGGCGTGATCGACGGCTTGAAGATCAGGTTCGGGGTAGACCCATTACCACAGTCGGCCTTCTCCCAGGTTTCGAAGGACGCATCGACCGCGGCCTCGACGTCGGCGAAGTCCATCCAGTCCGAGCCCCGATAATCGATTGCGTACGAAAGGCAGGGGTTGCTCCAGACCAAGGGTGCGCCGTCTTCGTTGCACTCCGACGTGCCGATCTGCGTGCCGCCTTGGGTGGTCATTTGGCAATAGGCCGAGGCGCGGTCCGCTGCGAACCAAGCGCAAACCATGAGCCCGAGAGCCACTGCGTGAAGGCAGCGATCATTCATCGACGCCACCGGCGTTCTGCCCGACCATGTCCCGAAGTTTCGAAAGCACTACGTCGAGGCGCTCCTTGCTGGGCAGCGCGCCCGGGGTGCGCTCCAAGCGGCCTTGGGCGTTACGCCGAACGAGCATCAACCCTTCGCGGCTCTGGGTGACGGTCTCGACGCCGTCCTCCCTGCTCACCCGCATCACGCCCTGTCCCATGCCGACCGGCCGGAATGCGGTGTAGGGGCCGCCGTCGCGGACGAACACGAGCACTCGCTCCCCGACCCGGAAAGACGGCTCGCCTTCAACCCGCATCGCAATGTCGCCCATCTCGCCCCCCAGCGTCTCGACGATCACTTCCCGTTCGTCCGGCGCGCGACCTCGAATCTCGCGCTCGACACCGATGCGGTGCCAGGTGCCGAGTTGACCGTTGGCGAGCTGAAAGGACTCTGAAAACAGGACTCGTCCGAGGATGATCCGGTCGGCGTGGGCGACCAACTCGTGGAGCTCGAGCCCTTGGACGATGGAGCCCTTGGCGGGGCTGGCCGGGAGACCCACCATGAGGAGTGCGGCCAGGAGCGGGCCTATCAGCCCCGACCGCAACGGGAATCTAAGCATTTCCTAAACCTGAGGGCCCCGACCCGGTCCGTCAAGCGATCCGCCCCACACGATCTCGATTGACAATTTCCCCTAAATTTTCGTACACCTCGCTCTATGTACCAAGATCTGTTGTGTCGCCATCTACGATCGGCGCTTGGAGCGCTTTGCATCGTGGCGCTGGGCGGTTGTGACGTCGCAAAGTTCACCGCCGATTCCACGGCAGGGCTGTTCACGCGAGCGGCCCCCGCGTTCGAATCGTACTGGGACTACGATCTTGCCGGTGAAGCGGTTCCCGCGACGATCGTGCAGTTCGAAGGGATTCTGCGTGTCATTCCGGACAACGAGAGCATTTTAGCGCAGCTGTCGCAGGCCTACGTCGCCTACGCCTACGGCTGGGTCGAGGCTGATGTCGAGGCGCTCGAGTTCGAGGGCGACTACGAGGAGGCGGACGTGCAGCGCGGTCGCGCGCGTATGATGTACCTCCGCGCGGTTGACCTGACCCGGCATTGGGTTCGGCTGCACAACGGGGACGTCGACAACGCCGTCAAGGCAAGCGTGGAGGACCTCGAGGGCTGGCTGCAGAACGCGTTTGTCGAAGAGGCGGACGCCGAGATGCTGCTCTGGCACGGGTACGCCTGGGGCTCGTACATCAACGCCGCCAAGGATGACATGGAAGCGATTGCGGACCTCGCGTACGCCAAGGCCTTCGTGGCACGGTCGATCGAGCTCAATCCGGACTATTACAATGCGGCGGGTTACGTTTTCATGGGGGTAGCGACCGCCTCGGAGATGGCCGCCGACATGGACGAGGCGAAGGTCTACTTCGAGAAGGCCTTGGCTCGCACCGAGCGGCGCGCTCTGCAGACCCAGGTCAACATGGCGCGATACTACGCTGTGAAGACCGGCAACCGCGAGCTCTTCGACACGCTCCTTACCGAGGTGATGGACGCCCACGATCCACTCCCTGAAGCGCGGCTCGCCAACGTGATGGCCCGCGAACGCGCGGCCCTGTACATCGCGAATGCGGACCAACTTTTTTAGTGTTATCGGCCACCGGGGAAGGTATTCTGCGAAACCCTCGCGTTTTGCGTTGACTGGGCCCGGATGAAACTGAGACTAACCCTAACCTTCGCACTCGCTGCGTTTGCGATTCCCGGGGGGCTTTCACGGTCTGTGATGGCCGAACAGGCGGTCGTGCTACGCCTGGCCACGCTCGCGCCGAGCGGCTCATCGTGGATGAAGGTGTTCAACGCCTGGAACCTCACGATCAAGAAGCAGACGAACGACACCGTCAAGCTGCGTTTCTACGACGGCGGCAGCCAGGGCGACGAGCGAGATTTCGTGCGCAAGATGCGCGCGGGCCAGATCGATGGCGCCGCGCTCACCGGCATCGGTCTAGGGCAGTTGGTTCGGTCGATTCTCGTCTTGTCCGTTCCGGGCGTGTTCGAAGAATACGAGCAGCTCGACAAGGTGCGAGCCGAGCTCGGCGAGCGCTTCGAAGGGATGTTCAACGACCAGGGTTACACGTTGCTCGGATGGGGCGACGTTGGCAAGACCCGTCTCTTCTCGATGGAGAAGATCGAGCGACCGTCGGACATCAAGAAGCTTCGTCCCTGGGTTTGGAAAGACGATCTGATCTTCGCTGAGTTCTTGAAGGTGGTCGGCGCCAACCCGATCCGCCTCGGCGTTCCAGAGGTCTACCCGGCGTTGCAAACGCGCATGGTCGACACGTTGCCGGCATCCGCGCTTGCCGCCGTGTCCCTCCAGTGGTTCACCCGGCTGAAATACATCTCGCAGAGCAATAGCGGGATCATTGTGGGCGCCACGATCATCCGAACAGACAAGTTCGAGGCACTCACCGAGGACCAGCAGACGGTCCTGATCGACACGGGGATTCGGGCGCACAAAGCGCTCAACAGGTCCATCCGTCGCGATGACGACAAGTCATACGCCACCGTGCTCAAGCGCGGACTCACCGCGGTCGACACGAGCGAGCACAAAGCCGAGTGGCAAGAGGCCGGCAAACAGGTTCGAGAGCGGCTTACAGGCCGCGTGTATCCAAAGAGTCTGCTCGACGCGGTCATTGCCGCAGCGGGGAAGCAAGAGTGAAGTACATCCGAGAAATCGATAGAGGGTTAGCGCGCGGTGAGGCGGCCGTTGCGGCTACCGTCCTTCTGCTCATGATCGCGGTGGCTGCCGCACAGGCCGCCCTCCGCAACCTCACGAACCTCGACTTCGACTGGGCCAACCTCGTCCTCGAGCGCATGGAGTGGGCGGACTCGTTCCTCCAGAAGGGCACACTTTGGCTGGCGTTTTTTGGTGCGTCCCTGTCGACCTTCGACGAGAAGCACATCGCCATCGACGTGCTCCCCCGAATAGCGCCGCCTCGGGGCAAGCAGCTCCTGCGTGCCATCGTCTGCATCTTCGCGGCAGTGACTTGTTTCTACCTCGGCCGCGTCTTTTGGCTTTCGGTTCTCAACAATGCCCTCGAGATTCCGCTCGAGTACTCCGTGCTTGGCGCTGCCGACGAGATGATTCACATCTGCGAAGCGCCCATCGCAATATTGGCGGACACGGGCCTCTCGAAACCACGGCTGTTCTGCGCCGTGCGCAGCGCGCTCGAGGTGTTCGGCGCGGACATGTCGACACCGGACGTAGCGTTGCAGCTCATCGTGCCGGCCATGTTCATATTCATGTCCGTACGCTTTTTTAGTCGAGCCGCAGCGGCAAGCGTAGCGTTCATCACGAAGAACTACCCCGAAGCCTCAGAAGGGGAGGGCTGAGCGATGGACGGCATTTGGATCGTGCTCCTCACCCTGCTCGCCATTCTGGGCGCGCCCCTCTTCGCGATCTTCGGCGCCGCGGCGATGCTGCTCTTCGGAGCATTGCCCGACACGAGCATCACCGGCACCGCCAACGACGTCTTCAGTGAGAAGTTCGCCGACTCCCCACTCCTGGTGACCATTCCGTTGTTCACCTTTGCTGGCTATCTGATGGCGGAGAGCGGCACGCCGCATCGCCTCGTCAAGTTATCCAGGGCCTGGCTCGGGTGGATGCCGGGGGGCCTAGCGATGGTCTGCCTGGTTGCGTCCGCCTTCTTCACCACCTTCACCGGGGGCAGCGGCATCACGATCGTCGCCATTGGTGGTCTTCTCTATCCGGCGCTCGTCTCGGACGGGTACGAAGAGAACTTCTCGCTCGGTTTGGTCACGACGGGGGGCTCTCTCGGTCTGCTGTTCCCGCCGAGCGTGCCGATGATCATCTACGGCGTCGTCGCCGGCATCATGATCGAAAAGCTGTTTTTGGCTGGCCTGATCCCCGGCATTATCACCGTCGCTGCCCTGGCGATCTACAGCTCGATGACCGGCATCAAGCACAAGATGCCCCGAACCAGCTTCCACCGTGCCGAGGCGTTCAAAACCCTCTGGGAGGCTAAGTGGGAGGCTCTGCTTCCAGTCGCGCTGCTCGGCGGGATGTACAGCGGCCTGCTTCGTATCCACGAGGCGGCGGCGTTCACCGCGATCTACACCCT